>JAPPHZ010000044.1 GCA_028820935.1 bacterium
CCATCGTCCCAACATTCACATGCGGCTTATCCCGCACAAAACGCTCCTTAGCCATGACGATTCTCCCCTCGTGTAGCAAGTTGTTGACACATACGTTCGGCGGGCCGGCCATCCCGCGCAGGACGACCGACCGCTCGTAGCGGCGGGCAGACTTGAACTGCCGACCTCTCGATTATGAGTCGAGCGCTCTTACCGACTGAGCTACGCCGCCAGGCATCACGGCAGGCGCGGACCACGTCCATCCACTTGCCGAGCCCCCTTCCGGATTCGAACCGGAGACCTCCTCCTTACCATGGAGGCGCTCTGGCCTACTGAGCTAAGGGGGCCTGGTCGGGCGGACGACCAACCGTCCGCGCCGGTGCCGGGAGAAGGATTCGAACCTCCGAAGGCATCGCCGGCAGATTTACAGTCTGCTCCCTTTGGCCGCTCGGGCATCCCGGCACGGGTGGCAGACGCCACCGGTTTCTGGCGCAAGAATGCTAGTCGCTCCGATCCGCCGCGGAAACAAGCACGCGGCGCCCGCCAATCAGATCCGGTAGTACATGTTCTCGAGCCGGCGAACCCTCTCCTCGATGGGCGGATGGGTCGAGAACATCCGGCCGGCTCCGGCAGGACGCCTCCGGCCGAACGCCTTTAGCGGGTCGGCGATGAACAGCTGGCTGACTGCCGGATTCACGTCCATCGGTATCCGTCCCGATGCGCTTCCGATCTTCTGCAAGGCCCGCGCCAGGCTGAGCGGCTGGCCGGTCATCTCGGCGCCCGAGCGATCGGCCTGGTACTCGCGAGCCCGCGAGATCGCCATCCGGATCACCATGCCGGCCAGCGGCGCCAGGATCATTGCGGCCAGGGCCACCACCAGGCCGATCGCGTTGTTGTTGCGACGGCCTCCGCCCCCGAACCAGAAGGCCATCCGGGCGAAGATGGACAGGGCGGCGGCGAGCATGGCGGCGATCGAAGAGATCAGGATGTCGCGGTTGCGGACATGGGAAAGCTCGTGGGCGATGACACCCTCGAGCTCGTCGTCCCGCATGATCTCGAGGATGCCCGTGGTGACGGCCACGGCGGCGTTCTTGGGATTGCGACCGGTGGCGAAGGCATTGGGCTGGGCGGAATCGATCAAGTGGATGGAGGGAACGGGCATGTTCGACGAGGCGGCCAGGCGGCGCACCATGCCGTAGACCTTGGGCAACTCCTGCTCGGTCACGGGCCGGGCCCGGCTCATGGCGAGGGCCATCTTGGCGGAGAAGAAGTAGGCGCCGAGGTTGAGCAGGGCTGCGAATCCCAAGCCGATGTATATGCCCTGGGAGCCACCGAACAGCGCCCATCCGAGCATCCAGACGAGCGCGCTCATCAGGCTCAGCAACGCGACCGTCTTGAGGTTGTTCATGGTGATCGGATCATAACGGTGTCAAGACCGCAATCGGGTGGCCACCAGGACCCGGAAGTCGCCGAAACCTCGCGGGTGGAGCAGGGTCTCGATCTCCTTCACCCTCGACCGCAGACGGAGCCGCTCCATCGGGTCCCCATCCCGCGCCTCCGCCAGCTCCCGTCGGCGGAACTCGGCCCTCCTGGCGTCCAGCCCCAGCTCGGACAGGAACTCGTCCTGGCGGCAGAGCCTGGTCTGCATTCCCCGGTCAGACGCCACCCTGGCCAGGGCGGAGAAGTCGACGTCGGCGGTTATGTCCATAGAGCCCGGCTCGTCGAGCGGATGCTGGGAGAGGTGGTGCGCGCGATAGGTTCGCAGCGTCCCACCCCTGCGGCGGCGGGGCAGGAGTCCCTCCGAAGTGTCCCCGTAGTCGATGACCACGACCGTGCCGGCCTCGATCAGGTCGATCATCCGCCCCATCCAGTTGCTAGCGGCCAGCTGGCACTCCACCACCCCACCCTCGGGAACGTCTGCGGCGTGCGCCTCCAGCCAGGCCAGGACCTCGGGACGGACCGGCGCCTCGACCAGCACCAGATCGGCGCCGTCGGACCCGACGCGGTGCTCGATCCAGCCCCCGTCCTCCGCACGTACCGCGATTGCCACGGGAAGGTTGTCCACGACCTCGTTGGCAATGACCACGCCCCGGAAGCGATCCGGTTCCCGGAGGTCGGGTACCACCTCGACAACCGGGAGCGCCTGGCGGAGTGCCTGTCGGGCGGCGGGCGAGACCTCCAGCGCCACGGTACGGGGCGTCCAGTCCAGCGCCCCCAGCAGCGGAGACAGCAGGGTGCCCGACCCGGCGCCCACCTCCAGCAGGGTGAACCCGGCCGGGCGGCCCAGCCGCCGGAACTCCTGGTCCACGAAGCGGGCGAGCGTGGCACCGAACTCGCCGCTCGTCTCGGGGCTGGTCAGGAAGTCCCCCTCGGCCCGGGACCGCAGCGGCCCCGAGGCGAAGTACCCGCCGTCGGGGTCATAGAGCGCCATCTCCATGAAGCGGTCGAACGGGATCGGCCCCTCACGGCGGATCAGGCGGCGGATCCGCTCCTTGAGCCCGCTTCGCTTCACTACGAACCCTCTAGTTGCTAGTTAACATAAAATTATACTGACTAGAAACTATCAACTAGAGACTACAAACTAGGAAGCAGGGCGTCGAAGAGCGCCCGGAGGTCTCCTGCCGCCCGGCCGGCGGTCTCGATGACCTCCTCGCCGGTGATCTTGCGGCCTGCCAACCCGGCGGCCCGGTTGGTGCACAGCGATATCCCCAGCACCTCCGCGCCCATGTGGCGGGCGGCGATGGCTTCCGGCACGGTGGACATCCCGATCAGGTCGGCGCCCAGAGTGATGGCCATCCTGATCTCGGCCGGGGTCTCGAACATCGGCCCGCGCCACCACATGTAGACACCTTCGTGCAGCGTGATCCCCACCGATGCGGCCGCTTCCTCAGCCCTCCGGCGCATCGCCGGGGAGTAGACGTCGGTCATGTCGGGGAACCGGGTTCCGAGACGCTCATCGTTGTCTCCCCGCAAGGGGCCGAGGGCGGTCGGGTTGATGTGGTCGGTCAGGAGCACGAGATCGCCCGGATCGACGCCGGGCGTACACCCGCCCGAGGCGTTGGTGAGCACCACCTTGCGGGCACCGGACATGATGGCCGCTCGCACCGGAAAGACGATCTCGGCCGGGCTGTAGCCCTCGAAGTGATGAACCCGGCCCGAGTAGAGCAACACCCGGTTGCCACCCATCTCGAGGGAGTAGGCCGTGCCGGCGTGGCCGGGCGCGGAGGGTTGCGGGAAGCCCGGTATCTCCGAGTAAGGGACCGCAACCGCCGCGTCGAGGGTGTCGGGATAGCCGCCGAGACCCGAGCCCAGTACGGCCACCACATCGTGGCCGTCGCGTCCGGTGAGCCGGTTGAGGACCTCCGCCGCCTCGGCGAGACGCTGGTACAGATCGCCCATCACCACCTCCGTGTCCGCGACCGAACGGCCCGATCAGCCGTCGATGAGGGCATCCAGTCCGATGTCGATCATCGCCTCCACCGCGTCGTAGACCACCTGACGGTGGGGATCGTAACCCCCCTCCTCCCTGTGTAGGGGATTCCCGTCCGCCACCAGCACGGCCCCGGTGGTCACCGAGTTGAGCGAGCCGTTGATGAACAGGGCGGCACACTCCATCTCGACCGCGATAGCGCCCGCCCGGTGCCAGAACTCCAGGTCGCCCCCGAGCACCTCGCCGGGATAGAACAGCGAGTGGGTGAGCACCACGCCCTCGTGGGAGCGGCGCTCGCCGGCGGCCACCGCCCGGCGGATCGCGGTGACCACGTCCACCGAGGCGAGCGCAGGGAAGGGCGCGGGGACCATGGCGTCGGTGACACCGTCGGCACGGATGGCGCCGGTGACGATCACGAGATCGCCGTCCTCGACCTCGACGGCGAGACCACCGCAGGTTCCGGTCCGGATGATCCGGCGGACCCCGGCGCGGCTCAGTTCCTCGAACACGATGACTGCTCCCGGCGATCCCACCCCGTGCGAAGCCACGGCCACATCGACTCCCCGATGCGTCCCACCGTATGTCACGTACTCGCGGAAGCTGCCCAGCAGGCGACGACCCTCGAGGCGCCGGGAGGCCAGCTCCGCCCGGGCGGGATCGCCCATGACCAGAACCCGCTCGGGTACTTCATCCGGATCCACGCGAAGGATCGGGGTCAGTTCGGCCATCCAAACACCTCCTCGACCGGCAGCCTATTCAGACCACCCGTTCGTTGCCTCCGTCCACGGGGACCTGCGCCCCTGTGGTCACCGCGAAGGCATCCCCGCACAGTTCGACCACCACCCTGGCGACGGCGGCCGAGGTCACCTCGGCTAACAGGAGGTTCCGGGTCCGGTACTCGGCCTCGCTGAGCCCGTAGGCGGTAGCCCGCTGAGCGATCAACTCCTCGTCCCAGAGGCCGGTGTCGAACACCCCGTCCGGGTGGACCAGGTTGACCCGGATGCCGTCATCGGCCCACTCGAGAGCCGCCACCCGGGCCAGCTGGGTGACGGCCGCCTTGGAGGCGGAGTAAGCGGCCGCGCCGCGGCCGGGAGCGGCAACGTTCTTGGAAGCGATCACCACCACCCGGCCTCCCACCGGGGAGTAGGCCAGGAAGGGATGGACGGAGGCGAGGAGGGTGGCCACGGCATCCGTGTTGACGGCCAGCGTCGCCCGCCACCGGTCTTCCTCCAGTTCGCCGACCGGCTGGGCCTTGCCGAACACCCCGGCCGCCGGCACCACGATGTCGATACCTCCGAACCGCTCCACCGCCGCATCGATCGCTGCCTGCTGGGCAGAGCCGTCAGTGACGTCCACCGCTATCCCCAGCCAGGCCGGACCATCGAAGGCGTCCACGACCGACCCGTCCAGGTCCAGACCGGCCACCGCGCATCCTTTCGACAGCAGAGCCGAAGCACAGGCCCGGCCGATGCCGGAGGCCGCTCCGGTCACCACGGCCACCATGCCGGCGAACTCCGGCGGCTGCCCGGCCCGGCGCAGCTTGGCCTGCTCCAGATCCCAGTACTCGCAGTCGAACAGATGGCCCGCCTCCAGCGCCACGTACCCGCCCAGGTGATCCTCGGAGCGTTCGAGGACCGCCATCGTGTGGTGGTAGATGTCGGCGGCGACGCGGGAGGCCTTGGCGGTCTCACCCACGGTCAGCAGGCCCAACTCCCTGTCCAGCACCACTCGGGGCGCCGGATCGAGCATGGTCAACTCGGTCCGGGCTCGGTCCCGGTTCTCCTCGAAGTAGCGGCGATAACCGTCCACGTAGGCGTCCACATCGGCGCCGACCATGGGAAACCGCTTGGTACGGATGACGTGGTCGGGAGTGAGCGGACCCCGGGTCGCCAGGCTCTCCAGGTCTGACCTGCCCACGAAGCGGGCCGCGGCTGCGTCCGTGTGGCGGGTCATGATCATCGGCTTGCCCGCCGCGGCCGAGATACGGCTGCGGAGCCGGGCCAGAGCGACCGGCGCCGCCGGAGGGAGAGCCGCCCCATCCCGGACCGGCGGTACCGGAGCGCGGGCGTCGAGCCAATCCTCGGCCCTGGAGATCAGCTCGACGTGTCGGCCGTAGGCCTCCCTGGTGCTGTCCCCGAAGGTGAACAGGCCATGGTTGAGCAACACCATTCCGGTGGCGTCCTGATGGTGCTGCTCGCGCCAGATCTCCACCACGAGCCGGGCAAGGTCGAAACCGGGCATGATGTAGGGCACCACCAGCACGTCCCTTCCGAAGACCTCCCTGATGCGCCCCTCCCCGTCAGCCAGATTGGTGAGGGTGACGATCACGTCCGCATGGCTGTGCTGGACGGCCGGGAAGGGCAGGAAGGCGTGCAGCAGGGTCTCCACCGAGGGCTGCGGGGCCGCCGGGTCGAGGCGGGCGGCGGACAGCTCCCGCATCATGTCCGGATCGGAGAGCCGGTCGAGCGCCAGCAGGTCGTGCAGCCGGCCGATGGGAAGGGGCGTGAACCCCGGCGCCTCGATGGTGGCCAGGTCCCACCCCGAACCCTTCACGTAGAGGGCGTCGACGGTGCGCCCGGTTATGTCGCGAAACGAGGCCTTGACGGATGTGTTGCCGCCGCCGTGGAGCACGAGGAAGGGATCGCTCCCGAGCAGGCGGGATCCGTAGACGCACTCTCCCAGCGAACCCTCGAATCCCGCCGCCTCAGCGTCGTCCCACCTGTCTTCCATCAGAATCTCCCAGGCCGTGCGGAGGCAAGACTAGAGACCGAGACCGAGACCGGTTGGCGGTCGTAGTCAGGCGATGCGGGTCATCCGGGTGACCACCACGGACTCGGTATGGTCCGCGATGGCGGCCAGGCCATCGGCGATGTGGGGTTCGTCGAGGTGAGCGTCGAGGTCGGCTTCGCTACGCCAGAGGGCGACGAAGCAGAAGAGCCCGGGTTCGCTGCCGACCACATGTAGCCGGTAGTCGAGGCAACCCTCCTCCTCACGGGTGGGCGCGACCATCGCGATGAGCGCATCCCGCACGGTTTCCTCCGAGCCGGGAACGGCCCGCACCCGTGCTACGGCTGTGAGAGCGACCGCCATGGATTTCAACTGTACCGCCCTTCCCGCCGGCGGACCGGGGTCGAACGAACAGGGTTCAATACCAGGTGTCGCCGCCGTCCACGTTGATGGCCTGTCCCCGGATTATGTGCGCTGCGTCCGACAGCAGGAAGGCGATCACCCGGCCCACCTCCAGCGGCGTGATGCGCCTACCCAACTGCGCCGGGCCCATCGATCCCAGCAACTCGTCGGCCGGGATGTCGAGCCGTGGCGAGAGCCACTCTGCCACCCCGGCCAGCATGGGGGTGTCGACCCCGCCCGGGCAGACCGCGTTGACGTTGATGCCGTGCTCGGCCCACTCCATCGACAGGGACCTGGTGAGGCCCAGGACCGCCGACTTGGAGGCGTTGTAGGCGGCCATGTTGCGGTAACCCACCTTGCCGCAGTTGGACGCCACGTTGACGATGCTGCCCCCACCACGGGCCTTGAGCCGCTTCCCCACAGCCTGCGCGACCAGGAACGACCCCGTGACGTTGATCTCGAGCTGGCGGTTCCAGTCCGGGCCGGTCGCCTCCCAGGCCTCGTCAAGGGTCACCACCCCGGCGTTGTTGACCGCGCCGTCGATGCGGCCGAAGTGCTCCACAGCGCCGTCCACCGCCCGTTCGACCTCGCCCGCATCGGAGACGTCCGCCCGGAAGGCGGCGATCGATGTCCCGGCCAACCCGACCCGGCGGGCCACCGCTCCGGCGCCATCCAGGTCGACATCCACCAGCGCCGGCATCCCGCCGGCTTCGAGGATGGCTCGAGTGATCCCTTCCCCGATCCCGCCGGCGGCCCCGGTCACCAGGAAGACGCGTCCCTCGAGCCTGGTCGCGCTCACGGGGATCGCCTCACCAGGTGGGATTGGCCATCACGCCGCCGTCCACCACCAGCTCCGCTCCGGTGATCCACCGGGCCAGGTCGGAGCAGAGGAAGACGCAGGCGTCCCCGATGTCCTCGGGGGTGCCGAGGCGCCCCAGCGGGCAGGCCGTCCCCCAGCGCCCCACCCCTTCGGGCCAGGCGTCTTCGATGCCGGGACGCGAGATCAGGCCGGGAGAGACCACGTTGACCCGAACCCCGGCGCTGCCGTAGGCCTGGGCCGCGGCCCGCGCATGCATGATCATCCCGGCCTTGGAAACGGAGTAGTGCCCGTGCCCGGGCGCCGGGTAGCTCCCCTCTATGGATGCAATGTGGACGATGGCGCCTCCCGAATCCTGGGCGGCCATGGCGGCCGCCGCGGCCTGTGTCAGCCGATGGGTGGCGGTGAGGTTGGTGTCGATCATCTCCGACCACTCGGGATCGGTCAGTTCGGCGAATCCGGCCACGGTCTGGACGGCGGCGTTGTTGACGAGGCCGTCGAGGCGGCCGTATCGCTCCAGGGTCATGTCCACGACCCGCCGGGGCCCGTCTGGGGTGGTCAGGTCGGCGGTCACCACCAGCGCGGGCTGTCCCGATCGGCCCTTGATGGGCTCGACCTGCGATGACCGTGTATGGGAGACCACCGTGGCGCCGGCCGCGGCCATCCTCGCGGCTATGCCGGCCCCGATGTTCCCCCCGGCGCCGGTCACGGCCACCACCCGGCCTTCCAGGGCGATCAGCTCGGCCGGCGACCGGCGATCCGAAGCCTGGGGGCCGGAGCTACTCCCTGACATAGCGGGCGATGAGGTAGGCGGCTTCCGGGTACAGATCTACCAGCTCGTCGAAGCTACCCAACTCGAATCCATCCTCACGGTAGGGCGGCGCCATGGTAGTTCCCACCAGCGACCAGTCTCCGGTGGTGCCGGCGCCCATCCACACTCCTCCGGGAACCGCCACGAAAGGACGCTCCCCCGCTTCCAGGTCGTCCCCGAGCAACAGGCGCCTCGCTCCACCGTCCGGTTCGAGCAGCAGCATCTCCACCGGATGTCCTGCGTAGTGGTGCCAGAGTTCCGGCCCGTCCAGGCGATGGAGGGCCGAGAAGTCCCCCGGCTGCATCAGGTAGTAGATGGCGGTGCCGTTCTCGTCCCGCCAGGTCTGGGCCCACATTCCCCCCTCGGAAAGCAACGGCGCCAGACCCAGCAGCTCGGCTACTTCGGGGCCGGTCATACGACACTTCTCACTTGGCCAGCCGCCGGGCGCGCTCCGTCACCTCCGCCCTCACCTCGTCAACGTCCACGGTGAGCACCCGGCCCTCGTCGACCACCTGCTCCCCGCCCACCCAGACGGAGCGGACCGCCCTGGGCGATCCCGACCACACCAGCCGCGATACCGGATCGTCCTCGTCGGGCACCACCGGATGCAGAGCCGACTCCGACGGCGAGATCTGCACCATGTCGGCCCGGCAACCCGGCTCGATCCGGCCCAGGTCGGAGCGCCCGATGGCGTCGGCGGCCCCGGCCGTGGTCATGTGGAGCGCCTCGTGGGGTGGCATGAAGGCTGCATCCCCCCGGTCCAGCCGGGCCAGCCGGATGGCGGTGCGCATCTCCTCGAACAGATCGAGCCGGTGGTGCGAGGCCGGACCGTCCGTGGCGATCCCCACCTTCATCCCGGCCCGGATCATCGCGTCCACCCTGGCCAGGCCCGAGCCGTGCTTGGTGTTGGAACACGGGCAATGCGCCGCCCCCACCCCGTGGCGGCCGAAGATCTCCATGTCCTCGTCCGACAGCCAGACGCAATGGGCGGCCAGCAACCTGGCCTCCAACATGCCGAGCGACTCCAGGTAGGCGGGCGCCGACCTGCCCCCGGACAGCTCCCGCACCGCCTTGTCCTCCCACTCCTGCTCGGCGACGTGGATGTGAACCAGCATGCCGTGCTCGCGGGCCAGCCGGGCCACCATCTCCAGGCATTCCCTCGACACCGACCAGGCGGCGTGAGGACCCAGGCCCACCTCGATCAACTCGCTGGAAGCCCACCGCTCACGGGTGGCGACCATCTCCTCCAGCTGTTCCTGCCAGGTGCCCATCCGGCCCAACTGGGCGTCCTCGATCACCGGAGCGGCCACCACACACCTGAGCCCCGCCTCGGCAGCCCCCCGAGCGACCGAATCCCCGAAGAAGTACATCTCCGATGACGTGGTGATGCCGTTGGAGAGAAGCTCGGCGGCGCCCATCAGCATGCCCACCCTCACGTCATCCGGGGTCAGGCGCCCCTCCCGGGGCCACATCACCTCGTGAAGCCACCTGTCCACCGGCAGCCTCTCTCCGGCGCCGCGCAGCAGGATCATCGGCGTATGGGCATGGAGGTTGACGAATCCGGGCATCAGGATGCCGTCTATCCGGTGTACCGGGGTCCCGGCCCGGTCGGGCGCATCCGAGGCGGCGCCGGCCCAGACCACCCATCCCCCCTCCACGTCCACCACGCCTTGCGAGATGGGGGTCCGGCCCTCGGACATGGTGATCAGCAGATCAGCTTGGTAGCGGTCCATCTACTCGCCCCCCGGTCAGCTGGGCTTGGCTGGTGGTCCGTCTGCGAAACATCCCGGCCACTCCGCACACGGACCACCCAGTAGCATAAATGTCATGCAGCTACTCGGTGACCGTCCGCTCGATTGGATCGACGACGGGGTCTCGATGGTCGATCAGACCAGACTCCCCGACTCGTACGAGGTGATGCGGATCGAGTCGGTCCCCGACATGGTGGCCGCCATCCGCCGCCTGTCGGTGCGGGGCGCCCCCGCCATCGGCGTAGCCGGGGCTCTCGGGGTGGCGCTGGCCATCAACGCCCACGGGACCTCCGGACCCGACTTCGACCGGGCGATCCACTCGCTACGGGAAGCCCGACCCACCGCAGTGAACCTGGCCCGGATGGTGGACAGGGTGGCCCCCCTCGCCGAGCAAGGTCTGGACCGCGTGCTCGACGAGGCGCTCGCCATACGCGACGAGGAGATCGCCGCATCCGTATCCATGGGAGAGTACGGGGCCGATCTCGTGACCGGGCTGGTCACCGAGCGGGCAGCAGCCCGGGCGATGACGATCTGCAACACCGGGGGGTTGGCGACCATCGAGCGCGGTACCGCACTGGCGGTGATACAGACCTTGCACGAGCGGGGCACGCTGGCGGAGGCTCTAGCGCTCGAGACCCGGCCGCTCCTCCAGGGCGCCCGCCTCACCGCCTGGGAGTTGGCCCGCATGGGCGCTCCCCACCGGATCCTGGTCGACTCGGCCGCCAACTTCATGCTGGCCCGGCGTCAAGCCGACGTGGTCCTCACCGGCGCCGACCGGATCGCCGCCAACGGCGACACGGCCAACAAGATCGGAACCTTCTCCCTGGCTCTCGGCGCCCGGTACGCCGGGGTCCCCTTCATCGTGGTCGCCCCGGAGTCGACCGTGGACATGGACACTCCCGGGGGGGACGCCATCCCCATCGAGGACCGGGACGCCGGAGAGGTGGTGTCCGTCCGGGATCGTGCTACCGCTCCTGCGAATACCGACGCCGCCAACCCGGCCTTCGACATCACGCCGCACGCCCTGATCACCGCGATCGTGACCGATCGGCGGGTGGTCAGGATTGATCGAGGTGATAGCCTCCGGTCGGTGCCGCTCGGGGAGCTTCGCCGACCGGCCACTGAGTAGTCATCACCGTGACAGACACACCAGCGGAACGTCCGCTCTGAGGGAGGAGAAACCCATGTCCAGACCCCTGAAGATCCTGGTGCTCATACTGGCGCTGGCCGTAGTGGGGGCCGCGTGCGGGGACTCCGGCGACGACGCGCCCGCCACCACAGCCGCGACCGCCACCACAGCCGCGCCGACCACCACGGCCGCGCCGACCACCACGATGGCGCCCGAGGATCCGATCAGCCTGATCTACGTGACCCCCAACCCGATGGGCGTCAACAGCTTCCTGATCCTGGGCGAGGTCGGTACCAGGCGGGCGGCGGAGCGCCACGGTGGTACCTGGAAGACCTTCGAATCGGTGGACGACACCACCCGGCGGGCCAACATAGAGGCGGCCATCGACGAGGCTCCGGACGTGATCGTGCTCACTACCTTCACGCTGACCGAGATGGCGGACGAGTACTCCAAGGCCAACCCGGACCAGCAGTTCATTCTCATCGACTCCTGCCCCGACGAACCGGCCCCCAACCTCCACTGCGGCGTGTTCCGCGAGCACGAGGGCGCCTACCTGCTAGGCGTTATGGCCGGCCACCTGTCGGAGGCGAAGAAGATCGGCTCCGTAGTGGCCCTCGATATCCCATTCTTCAAGCGCTGGTGGGAGAGCTTCTGGGTCGGCGCCCAGTCGGTGGATCCCTCGATCGAGAACTCGGCCGTGTTCATCGCCGGCGACAACCCGTTCTCCGACCCGGCCCGGGCCAAGGAACTGGCCCTCTCGCTGGCCGCGCAAGGACTGGACCACATCTTTGCCGTGGGCGCCGGTTCCAACGGTGGTGTGTTCGAAGCGGCGGCGGAAGCCGGATTCGTGTCCTACGGCGTGGACATAAACCAGTGTCCGGAAGCCCCCGGGTACATAGTCGACAACAACATGAAACTCGTGGACGCGGTGGTCGACCAGCTCATCGAGCAGGTGCTGGCCGGTACCGCCGGACCGATGGTCGCCTTCGGTCTGGCCGAGGGTGGCACCGGCGTGATGGCCCTCCACCCCGACCTTGCCACCAGCGAGTGCCTGATTGCCGATCATCCGGACATCGTCGCGGAGGTTGAGAAGGTCGCGGCGGGGATCATTGACGGCTCGATCGTGGTAACCGATCCGTTGTTCGGCTGATACCGGGTCCTGACCAACAACTGAAATGAGCCTGGCCCTCGAGTTCCGAGGCATAACCAAGCGATTCCCCGGTGTCCTGGCGAACGACGCCATCGACATGAGGGTGGAGGCCGGACACATCCACGCCGTGGTGGGCGAGAACGGCGCCGGCAAGACCACGCTGATGTCGATCCTGTTCGGGCTGTATCCGGCCGACGCCGGGGAGATCCTGGTGAACGGTGAACCGGCCAGGTTCTCCTCGGCGCTCGAGGCCATCCGGGCCGGACTCGGAATGGTCCACCAGGCTTTCCGGCTCTTCCCCACGCTGAGCGTGGCGGACAACGTCGTGTTCCGGGAGGAGCCGACCCGGCGGGGCATGATCGACCGGGCCGCCGGCGTGGAGCGCGTAGGCGCCCTGGCGGAGCGGTACGGCCTGGCGGTCGACCCTAAGGCCGTGGTCGAGACGCTCCCGGTAGGGGTGCTGCAGCGGGTTGAGATCCTCAAGGCCCTCTACCGGGATGCCCGGATCCTGATCCTCGACGAGCCCACCGCCGTCCTCACCCCTCAGGAGCGGGACAAGCTCTTCGAGGTCATCCGGCGCCTGCGTGACGCCGGCCGCACCATCCTGTTTATCACCCACAAGCTCGGCGAGGTGATGGCCGTCTCCGACCGGGTGACAGTGCTCAGGGATGGCCGGTCGGTGGCGGACCTCGTGACCGCCGACACCAACCCCACCGAGATTGCCCGGCACATGACCGGGAGGCAGGTCGATCTGGATCGCCGGGCATCCGCCCGCGAGGCGGGAGCCGACGTGCTGACGGTGACCGATCTCACCGTGACGGGCCAGCACGGGCGGGACGCGGTCAAGAACGTGTCGCTGGAGGTGCGGTCCGGTGAGATCGTGGGCGTGGCAGGGATCGCCGGCAACGGCCAGAGCGAACTCATCGAGGCCGTGACCGGTCTCCGGGACGTGCCCGAGGGCTCGATCCACCTGAACGGGGACGACATGACCGCCTCCGAGGTATCGACGCGGCGTCTTTCCGGGATGGCGTACATACCGGAGGATCGGTACGGGGTAGGTACCAGCCACCGGGCCACCGTATCGAACAACCTTCTCCTGGGCCACCAGCGAAGGGACGGGTTCCAGAGCAGGGGGTGGTTCGACCGCAAGGTGGTACGGGATCACGCCAGACGCCTGATCGAGACCTACGGCATCCGATCCGGACCCATCAGCTCCCCGGTATCGAACCTCTCGGGAGGGAACCTCCAGAAGGTGGTGGTGGCCCGGGAGATGTCCCATGGCGCCCCGCTGCTCATCGCCGAGCAACCCACCCGGGGCGTCGACATAGCGGCCATCGAGTTCATCCATGATCGCCTGATCACCTTCCGTGACGGGGGCGGGGCCGTACTGCTCATTTCGGCCGAACTGTCAGAGATCCTGGCCCTGAGCACGCGAATCCTGGTGATGTTCGACGGGCGGATCGTGGCCGAACTGGATCCCGCGGAGGTCGACGAGGCCGGCATCGGCTACTACATGACCGGCGCCCACGAGGAGGGGCTCGGTGGCTGAGCAGGCGCCGGGCGCCCCGGTCGGCCTCGGCTCGAAGATCGGGAACGTGGCGGGGCATCCCGCCCTGTTCTCGCTGGTTTTCGCCTTCGCCCTGGGCTGGGTGATCGTATCCTTGACAGGTGGGGATGCCTGGTTCGCCTACCGGGAGATGTTCGACGGCGCGATCACGGGCTCGGGGCTGCGCAACACCCTGGCCAGGGCCATACCGATCGTAGGAATGGCCCTAGCCGTGTCGGTGGCATTCCGCTCGGGCGTCATCAACCTGGGTGGCGAGGGCCAGATGGTGGTGGGCGGCCTCGCCGGAACCGTCGTGGCCATCTACATGCCGGGACCGGGCCAACTGGTCATCCCGGTGGCCATGCTGGTCGGCGGCCTGGCCGGGGCCATTTGGGCCATGCTTCCCGCCCTGGGACAGACCCGGCTCCGACTACCCATCCTGATCACCAGCCTGCTGCTCAACTACGTGGCCCGGGCCATGACCGGCTACCTGGTGCGGTTCCGGCTCCTGGACGACAGCGTGACCCTCACCTCCACCGAGCAGGTTCCCGACACCGCCCGCATGCCCAAGATGCCCGTGTTCGGGGGCGTGAGCTACTCCCTCTTGCTGGTGGTGATCCTGGTCATCGTCATCTGGGTGGTGTACGGACGCAGCGTGTCGGGCTACGAAACCCGGATGGCCGGCCTGAACGGGCGCTTCGCCCGCTACGGCGGGATCCAGGTGGAGCGCCAGACGGTCTACGTGATGGTGGTGGCCGGCGCCATCGGCGGGGTGATCGGCACCCACATGATCCTGGGCGATGCCTACCGCTATATCGACGGAGAGCTGGTACTGAGCGGGCTGGCCTGGACGGGACTCCTGGTGGCGCTCCTGGCCAACAACCATCCACTCCTGATCCTGGCGGCCGGTCTCCTCTTCTCGGGCCTTCAGATCGGAGGACTGGCCATGCAACGCAACGCCGAA
This sequence comes from bacterium, assembly GCA_028820935.1. Taxonomy (NCBI): domain Bacteria; species bacterium. Next base: position 14,707 of record JAPPHZ010000044.1, read on the forward strand.
GTCTCCTGGCGCCTCGCCCAGGTACTCCAGGCCCTGGTGATCGTGGCGGTGGCCAGCCGGCTCACCTTCACGTGGTTCAAGCGAAGAACCGGCCGGGACGTATCCGTCGGCGAGGTCGAGCCGGCCGGAGTCGGAGAGGTCTAGATGTTCGACCAGCTCTTCGACGCCGCTCTCTTCGACTCTGTGATCCGAGCCATGATCCCGATCCTGCTGGCCGCGCTCGGAGGGATGATCTGCGAGCGGGCGGGCGTGTTCCAGATCGCGATGGAAGGGATGATGCTGTCCGGCGCCTTCGCGGCGGTGGCCGGCTCCTACCTGGCGGTCTACAGCGGCCTGGGAGTGGTGTTCGCGGTGGGCGCCGGGGTGCTGATCTCGCTCATGCTGGCCTTCGGTGCGGTGAGCAGGCGCGGCGACCCCATCGTGCTGGGTATCGCCCTGAACCTGATGGCCATCGGGCTGACCGGCTTCCTCCTTCCACAGATCTTCGGGGTGCGGGGAGTGTTCCAGCACGAACGCATCGACGGGTTGGAGCGGCTGGCCATCCCCGGACTGTCCGACATCCCCTGGATCGGGCCTGTCCTGTTCAACCAGACGATCCTGGCGTACGTGGCCTTCCTGCTGGTGCCCTTCCTCTGGCTGGTCCTGTTCCGCACTCCCATCGGGCTGCGGCTGCGCGGGGTCGGGGAGCGTCCGTTGGCGGCCGAGTCCCTCGGGGTGAGCCCCATCGCCTACAAGTACGGGGCGGTGATCGCCTCCGGCGTGCTGTCCGGCCTGGCGGGCGCCCAGCTGGCGCTCGGGAACGTGGTGCAGTTCGCCGAGAACATGTCCAGCGGGCGAGGCTGGGTGGCGGTGGTGGCGGTCATGCTGGGCCGCGCCCATCCGTTCGCCGTGTTCGGCGCCAGCCTGCTGTTCGCGTTCGCTGAAGGGCTCGGGTTCCGGCTCCAGGGCAACGGGCTCCCGGTCCAGATCACCGACGCCCTACCGTTCCTGGTGACCCTGATCGCCCTGATCGCCGCCCGCAAGCGCTTCGCCCGCCTCCTGGACCTCACCACCGGCGGCTAGCCCCGAGTTTTCCGCCGGATCAAAGCTCTCCCGTGGGTTGCCGCCCCTGACCAACTCGATCAGGCGGGCAGCACGAGGATCGAGGTCCTCTCCCGACCTCCACACCGCTTCGATCGGCCGGATGGCCACCAGCGGTCCTTCCGTCAGGCCTGAGTCGTCCCCCGCGGTCGCCACCTGCCGGGGAAGCACTGTCCGGGCGTAACCGAGAACCGCCATCTGGCGGAGCACGGTGGGGTGAGCCGATTCGAGAGCCACCTCGGGATGGATGCCCATTCTGGCCAACCCGTCGTCGATGAGTTGGCGGGTGCGCGAACCGGACGGGTAGAGCGCCCAGCCCGCAGGCGTGGCAGGCCCCGATCCTGAGTCCGGAGAGCCGGCCATGTCATCCGGCAGCGAGTAGGCACGCATCTCCTCCTCGGCAATGGCCTCCGAGTTGTAACGGGAACCGGCCGGGCCGACCACGAGAGCCAGATCCACCCTGTATCGATCCAGCATGGACAGCAGTTCCGCCGACTCGCCGACCACCAGCTGGAGTTCGATCCCGGGCCGCTCCCGCTGCAAGCGGGACAGGCCGGGGGGAAGGGTGTAGAGACCGACGGTATCGATCAGCCCCACCCGGAGGGAGCCGACCTCCCCCCGCTGCCAGCTATCCAGCCACCGGAGCAGATCCCCGGTCTGGCCGATCACCTGATCCGCATAGCGCAGCACCCGCTGCCCGGCCTCGGTGAGCACTCGCCGCCGCCCGTCCTTCCTGAACAACGGCACCCCCAGCCGTTTGGAGAGTTCGGCCAATGAATGGGAAAGGGCCGGCTGGCTGATGCCCAGCACCCAAGCCGCCTCCGTGAATGTTCCTTGGCGCTCCACCTCCTGGAGGTAGCGCAGGCTCCGGAAGTTCAGTACAGGCACATCCATAACTCTTACCTATGGATTGTAGGGCCATCATTTATTTGACTGAATCAATCCGCACGCGAGACTTCAAGGGGTTCGAGCCGAGAGGAACCCTGTGAGCAAGATTCGGGTAGCGATCGTCGGGGTGGGCAACTGTGCATCCTCCCTAGTACAGGGTGTCGAGTTCTACCGCGACGCGGCCGCGGACGAGACCATTCCCGGCCTGATGCATCCGGTGCTGGGCGACTACAGCATCGACGACATCCAGTTCGTGGCCGCCTTCGACGTGGATGCCACCAAGGTGGGTCAGGACCTGTCCAAGGCAATCTCCGCCGGAGAGAACAACACCACGGCCTTCGCCGAAGTCCCCCAGATGGACGTGACCGTGCAACGTGGACCGACCCTGGACGGGATCGGCGCCTACCTGACCGGCGTGGTGGAGGAATCGGCGGCGCCCGAGGTAGACGTGGCCGAGGAGCTACGCAAGGCCCGCGCCGACGTGGTGGTCTCGTACCTGCCGGTCGGATCGCAGGAAGCCACCGAGTTCTATGCCCGCCAGGCCCTGGAAGCCGGCTGCGCCTTCGTCAACTGCATCCCGGTGTTCATCGCGCGCACCGAGGAATGGGCGGAACGCTTCCGCCGGGCCGGACTGCCGATCGTGGGCGACGACATCAAGTCACAGGTCGGCGCCACCATCCTGCACCGCACTCTCGTCAACCTCTTCCAGGATCGCGGAGTGAAGGTCGACCGGACCTACCAGCTCAATTTCGGCGGGAACACCGACTTCCTGAACATGCTGGAGCGGAGCCGCCTCGTCTCGAAGAAGGAGTCCAAGACCAAGGCGGTCACCAGCCAGATGGAGACCCGGCTTCCCGTCGAGGACATCCACGTGGGTCCCTCGGACCACGTCCCCTGGCTCACCGACCGCAAGTGGGCGCACATCCGCCTCGAGGGGACCGCCTTCGGGAACACCCCCCTCAATGCCGAGGTGAAGCTGGAGGTGTGGGACAGTCCCAACTCGGCCGGCGTGGTGATCGACGCCCTCCGCTGCGCCAAGATCGGTCTGGACCGAGGTATGGCTGGTCCGCTCTACGAGGCCAGCGCCTACTTCATGAAGTCACCACCCCGCCAGATGCGGGACGAGGTCGCCCGCGAGGCCCTCGAAGCCTTCATCGAGGGATAGACCGCCGGGAGAGGGCATCCTCCTCTGCCTTCTCCCCGGTACCGCTCGATTCACCTGGTCCTAGGTGGCCGGTGGCCAGTCGTGTTCGGTCAAAAGGCATGCATAGCCAGGCAAATCCACCAGCCAATGTGTTGTCTCGGGTTCGATGCCGAGCGGTTCCCCACACCCTCAAGCGGTGGAATCCATCCAACATGGCCTATCCGCGCGGCCTCTTGGATTCGGTCGGAGTCGATCAGTTTCGGTATTAGACCGCAGTTCTCGTAGCCCGGTCATGCCGTTTCTGATACGGTATTTCACGAGGTTTCGGCGGCGGGCCGCTCGGACCCGCCTGATTCAAAGGGAGGGGAGAGACGATGACGTACCGGCCGGAGCAGGGGCGGAAGAGCATCGCCCGCAAGCTTTTCATTGGTCTGTCCGTTCTGTTACTGGTGGCAGTCGCGTGCGGGGAGAGCGAGCCTGAGGCCACATCGGCTGCCACTACCGCGGCGCCCGCCACCACCGCCGCTCCGGATACCACCGCGGCGCCCGATACCACCGCCGCTCCGGACACGACCGCGGCGCCCGATACCACTGCCGCTCCGGATACCACCGCGGCGCCCGATACCACCGCCGCTCCCCCGGAGCGGGCCACGGTCAGGATTGCCCTCGACTTCATACCCAACACCAACCACGCCGGCATCTTCATCGCCCGTTCGATGGGCCTGTTCGAGCGTGAGAACCTGGATGTCGAGGTCGTTCCGTGGGCATTCACGGTCACGGGTGTTCTCGTCGAGGCAGGGGACGCCGACCTAGGTATCGCGTACCCACCCGATCTGCTCCGAGAGGTGGCACTCGGTTCGTCGCTGAAGATCGTGGCGGCCATCATCCAGGAGAACAACGTGGCACTGGTCGTTCCTGCTGACTCTCCGTACCAGACAGCGGCCGACCTGGGCGCGGCCGAGTCGTACGGTGGCTATGGCACGCCGCACGAGAGGCCGCTCGTCACCGAGATGCTCACCGCGGCCGGAGCTGCTACGCCAGGGGACTTCCAAGAAGTAGTGCTGCAAGGTGGAGCGATCGAGGCCCTGATCGAGGACCGCGTCGACTTCAGCGCGGTGTTCCAGGGGTGGAGCGAGATCGCCGCCCGGTTGCGCGGTACCGAACTCCGTCTCTTCCCCTACGTCGACTTCATTCCGGAGATTGTCTATCCGGACGTCGTCTTCATCGCCCGATCCGAGATGATCGAGCAGCAACCCGACGTACTCGCTAGGGCCCTGAAAGCTCTGGGTGAGGCATACACGTTCGCGGCGGAGAACCCCGACCAAGCGGCCGACATTCTCATCGGCGAGGTTACGGACCTCCAGCAGAGCGAGCCGCTGGTGAGGGAAAGCGCCCATTACCGGGCCGCCCAGTATCTCAATGACGACGGGGTCTGGGGCTGCGTGCAGACGTCTCACTTCGCTGGAATAGGTGGTCTACTCGAGCGGTCCGGCGTGCTTCTGGACGAGGAGGGCGAAGTGGTGACGGCACCCGAGTTCTCGGTGTACGCAACCAACGAACTCCTACCCGATTGTTGAGACCTCGGCTGGGAGTGACGGTCCCGACCGGCAAAATGGGCTGACGTGTGCTGAAATCAGCGGGGAAGGGAGCGGATGAGCAGGTCTCGGAAGCGGCCGGCGCTTCTCAGGAGTTCGGGAGTTCCGGGTCACCTGATACCAGGCCCTCTCTTGTGCGAATGGGTTGGCCGCCTCTGGTTACCGTGCTGCTTGTCCTATCGGCATGGGAGTTCTTCGTTCGCTGGCAGGACATACGGCCGGCGGTCCTGCCGACCCCCACGGATGTTCTGGATGCGATGTGGGACGACCGTGCCAACCTGTGGGGCGCCACCTGGATCACGCTGCAGACGGTGTTTCTCGGATTCGGGTCTGCGCTGGTCTTAGCGGTCGTAATCGGGGTCCTAGTCGATAGCTTCGGCTGGGTGAGGCGCAGTATCTATCCGGTGATAGTGGTGTCCCAGACCCTGCCGATAGTCGCCATCGCGCCCCTCGTCGTGATCTGGTTCGGGTTCGGGATCTCGTCCCATGCATTCGTGGTCGCCATGTACACCTTCTTCCCGGTGGCCGTCGCCCTCGCCCAGGGCTTGGCGTCCACGGACCAGGACGCTATGAACCTGCTGAGAACGATGGGGGCAGGCCGGGTCCGTCTCCTTCTGAAGGTGCGTTTTCCTAGCGCGCTCTCACAGCTGTTTACGGGTGCCAGGGTGGCTATGTCGTTCGCGGTGATTGCGGCGGTGATCGCCCAGTTCGTCGGAGCGGTCGAAGGCCTCGGGATCTACATGCTCACCATGAAGAACGCGTTACGGACGGACCTCGTCTTCGGGGCGGTGACGGTCAGCTCGGCTGTCACCCTTCTCCTGTTCGGAGGGGTGGTGGTCCTGCAGCGGCTCGTCATGCCGTGGTACCGGCCCAAGACGCAGGGAGATGCCCGGTGACCTTGGGAGGGGCGGGACAGGGAGGCCTGACGATCGAGGGTCTGACCAAGACCTTCCGTCCCAAGTCGGGTCCGGTCTTCGCCCTCGACGGTGTCGACATGTTGGTCGAGCCAGGGGAGTTCGTGACCTTGATCGGGCCTAGCGGGTGCGGAAAGAGCACCCTCTTCAACATCGTTGCCGGCCTCGAAGCGTTCGACTCGGGCCACATCCGGCTTGACGGCACCCCCAGCCATGATCGGCTGGGCGAGATCGCCTACATGTTCCAGAAGGACCTCCTCTTCCAGTGGCGGACCGTCATGGGCAATGCCGTCCTAGGCCTCGAGATGGACGGCCTCTCCCGTAGGGAGGCGAGAGAGCGCATCGGCCCGTACCTCGAGCGCTTCGGGCTGTCCGAGTTCGCCGACGCCTACCCCGACCAACTGTCCGGAGGCATGCGGCAACGCGTCGCCTTCCTGCGGACGATGGTCCAGGAGAGGTCAATCATGCTGCTTGACGAGCCGTTCGGCGCGCTGGACAGCTACACGAGGACCAACCTGCAGCAATGGCTGATGGGGGTCTGGGAGGAGATCCGCACCACCGTGCTGTTCATAACCCACGACGTCGCCGAGGCCGTGTACCTGTCGGACCGGGTGTACGTCATGACACCCCGCCCAGGTCGGATCCAGGCCGTGCTCGACATCGAACTACCGCGTCCACGGGAGGCCGGGATCGAGATTACGGACGCGTTCCTTCGCCTGGAACGCAACCTCAAAGCCGAGCTGCATCTGCATGGGAAAGAGGATCATGACGGTTGAAGCTGTCCTTGGAACAGGCAATGACTCCGTCATCCTGATCAGGAACGCGGCGGTCGTGACTCTGAACGAAGCGGGAGACATATTCCATGACGGCCATGTCCTGGTAAGGGACGGAGTGGTGGAGTCCTGTGGCGCGGGGCCGGCCCCGGATGTCGACGGAACCCGAATAATCGACGCGATGGGCCTGGCGGTCATGCCGGGTCTCGTCGACCTACATTTCCACACCGACATCGAACGTGGTGGCTACTCAGAGTCTCTCGAAGTCGAGGAGGCCCTCTTCGAGCACTGGTACCCGATGATGCGGAGTCTGGACGCCGAGACCGCATACGCGGGTGCCCTCCACAGCTATGTCCGGGCCCTTCGGGGCGGCATCACCATGGTCAATGACATGTTCCGGCATGTCGAGTCGCTCGCCCGGGCGGCACGGGAGGTCGGCATCCGCGCCACCCTCAGCAGCCTGGTGGCCCGGCCTGAGGATGGGTTGGACGTCCTCGAGGACAACAGGGCTGCGTTCCATGCTTGCTCGGGCGACGTGGACGACCTGGTCCAGGTGGTCATGGGCATCGAGTGGATCCCCCTGGCCACGCCCGCCATGCTGCGCGAGGCGGCGAGCCTGGCCAGCGAACTCGATACCGGACTGCACCTCCATCTCAGCGAGTCGCAGGCAGAGGTCGAGACGTGCCTCAGCAAGTTCGGGGCCAGGCCGACCCAGGTTGCCTACGACCACGGGCTGCTGGGACCCCGGACTGTCGCGGCTCACTGCGTGTGGCTGACCGCCGACGACATCGCCTTGATCGCGGAGACCCGAACACATGTGTCCCACAATCCGGCTGCCAACTCGAAACTGGGAGAGGGGATCGCTCCTGCCGTCCGCCTACTGGAGGCGGGTGTCAACGTCGGGCTCGGACACGACTCGACAGAAGGCAACAACACCATGGACATGTTCGACGTAATGCGGACCGCGGCGTATCTGCAACGGGCCCGATATGCAAACCCAAAGCTCATGCCAGCGGACCAGATACTGAGAATGGGCACGGCCAACGGGGCGCGAGCCCTCGGGATCGACAGCGGCACCATCGAGCCGGGGCGCAAGGCGGATCTGATCCTCGTGGAGGCCGAGATGGAGTTCTTCGACAGCCGGTCCCCCGCATACAGGGCCAACCTGGAACCCAGGCTGGTCTTCGCCACAAACGGGAACATGGTCCGTACAGTGATCGTAGATGGGCGCATCGTGATGGAGGACCGGGTCATCAAGACCGTCGACGAAGCGAAAGTAGCGGAGCGAGCCCGCGAGGCGGTTGCGCGATTGACCCGGGACAGGGGATCGAAGGGATCATCGTGAGTTGGACCCGACACATGATGGAGGAGACCGCGCCGCTCTTCGAGCGCATCTACGAGCATCCGTTCTTGGCGGAGCTACGGGCGGGAACCCTCGGCAATGACAGGTTGGCCTTCTACTTCGAACAGAACGTCCACTACATAGACGCAGTCCTGCGCTGTCGTGCAATCGTCGCCGCCAAGGCACAGAACGACGAAATCAGGGACTTCTTCCTTCGGAACACGCAGCTGATCCTCGACGAGTACTACCACCAGGAGGAAATGCTTCGCAAGCTGGGAGGTACCTTCGAGGCGCCGGTCGCACCGACCCTCTACGCCTACTCGCGGCACCTCTTCTATCTGGCCTTCGCTCGTGACCCGGTCGAGTATCTGGGATCCTTCCTACCCTGCCCCCTGAGTTACGATGCCATCGGCTTCCAACTCGCAGACGCCCCGCTCACTGAGTTCCAGGCTGACTGGTGGGAGTTCTACATGAGCGAGTCCCACCACACGCTCTGCCGGGACTACCGGGACTTCGTCGACCGCTACTCGCAAGGCCTGTCAGATGAGCGGCGCGCTCAGATGTTGGACAGCTTCCGCATCGGCGTGAACTACGAGTTCATGTTCTGGGACATGGCCTACACAAAGGAACGCTGGCCGCTCGGATGAACCCGCCGAGTCCCAGCGGGATGTCGGGGAGTTCGCCGATGTCCGAGCGAGCGGGCCTCGGGGGATTCCCTACGCGCCTTGTCCGCTCTGTAGGACTTCGACCTTCATAGGGGTGATGTGGTAGCTGTTGGTAGGCGCGAGCACATCCATCGGGCAAGTACTCATCGCCGCGAGCAGGTCTGTTTCGGCCCGAAAGGATATGCTGTCGCCTGGCCGGGTAACGGGCTGGTGTATACGCATCACCCGGGTCTCCGGGTCGGGCTGCGTGTTCATGAACACTCCGAGAGGGTCCGGGATCTCGGAGGGGGCCACCCCGTGAGGTCCGAGAGCCTGCTGGAGCAGTTCGAAGCAACCGTCCTGGGGGGTGACGCCGTACATCTCGTACATTCCACGGTTGCACATCCTCCCGTAGAGGTCGTGTATCCCCTTAAGAGGTGAGGTGTCCTCGACGACGGTGGCGAGGACGCGGTATCCGGTGGACCAGATGGTGTTGCCCGGAGCCAGCCCAAGGGGGGGCTCGTACGTCGCGGTGTTGCGGATGTTCCTGGTACGGGTCCACGAGATCGAGTTCCGCTCGCGGAGGTCTTCCCGCGCGAACAGGACTAGGTCTCCTACCTGGCCGCCCTCGATGTCGGTTATACGGATGATCTGGCCGACGTCTACCGTCCAAGCCGTCGCGGCTTTGGCCGGGATCGTCTCCGAATAGATCAACCGTGTGCCGCTCATTCCTCCTCCGTGACCACGGGTGGGACGCCGATAGGAGTATACGAGACATCCCGCGCTCGCCCCCCTCGGGCTGGCTCAGGCTTCCTGCTACAACCGGCGGGCCTACTCGTCTAGAAGGGTGACGATCTCGGGAGCGTCGAAGGCGTGGTGCGCCGGGGGCGGTCCCGGCCATCGCTCCACCCGCACCAGGCAGGTCTGGGCGATAGGCCCCTGAGCCAGGCTCGAGGTTCCGACGTCGGCGGTGAGCACGTTGGGGTTGCCGTGCAGGCAGGTGCCCTCCAGGCCGGGTCCGGCCCCCGGCGAGTACCAGGCCCCGGTCGCCAGCTGGACCACCCGGCGCCGGATCCGGTCGGTGATCGTCACACCGGCCAGGCAGGCGCCCCGCTCGTTGAACACGCGGACCACGTCGCCGTCCTCGATACCCCTCCGGGCGGCGTCATCGGGATGCATCCATAGCGGTTCGAGACCCGCGACCTTCGCTCCGCGGCTGTTCGACCCGTGGTCCAGCTGGCTGTGGAGCCGGGTGGAAGGCTGGTTGGAGATCATGTGCAGATCGGCCTCGCCGGTCGCCTCTCCCAGCCACTCGCCGGGGGGCATCCAGGCCGGATGCGGCGGGCAGTCCTGGTATCCGAAACCGGCGATCCGCCCGGAATAGAGCTCGATCCGGCCGGACGGCGTACCGAGCGGGTACCGGTCGGGATCCTCGCGGAACTCCTCCAGCAACACGCGCTTCGCCTCCCCACCCCCCAGCCCGCGGTCTATGAATCCGGCCTCCCAGAACTCCTCGAAGGTGGGGCTCCCGGGCTCGCTCCGCCGGTATTCCTCGTACAGGAACCGCACCCAGCCGTCCGCAGTCCGGCCCTCAGAGAACGCATCCCCGGTGCCGAGGCGGGCGGCTAGGGCGCTGAAGATGTCGTGGTCGTTCCTGGCGCCGCCGACGGGCTCGATGATCTTCTTCATGGCGAAGAAGTACGGGTCGTTGGGTTTCCCGCCGATGTCGTTGCGCTCCAGGGTGGTTGTAGTGGGCAACACGATGTCGGCGTGCTTGGCGGTGGCGGTCCAGAAGGGCTCGTGAACGATCACCGTCTCGGGACGCTGCCAGGCCTCGCGTAGGCGGTTGAGGTCCTGGTGGTGATGGAAGGGGTTGCCGCCCGCCCAGTAGACCAGGCGGATGTCGGGATAGGTGCGGGTTCCACCGTCGTACTCGTACTCCTCCCCCGGACCGGCCAGCATGTCGGTGATCCGGGCCACCGGGATGAAGGAATCGGCGACCGGCCGCCCGGGCTTGAAGCGGGGTAGCCACGCCCTCTCGAACCCGCTGCCGATCGCCGCCACCGCCCCGTAACCGATGCCGAAGCCGCCCCCGGGAAGGCCGATCTGCCCGATGGCGGCGGCGAGGGCGACGGCCGCCCACATGGCGTGCTCGCCATGGTGAGCCCGCTGGAGCGACCAGCTGGCGTTGATCATGGTGCGCCCCGCTACCAGCGCACCGGCCAGCGACCTGATCCGCTCCGGCGGGATGGTGGTGATCGGGCCGGCCCATTCCGCGTCCTTGGGGACCCCATCAGTCTCGCCGGTGACGTAGGCGGCCAGGGTCTCCCAGCCCACGCAGTACCGTCGGACGAAGTCGCGGTCGTAGGAACCGTCCTCGATCAGGGTGTGGATGAGGGCCAGCATCAGGGCGACGTCGGTGCCCGGCCGGATCGGCACCCATTCCGGGTCCACGTCGGCCACGACATCGCTATCGATGGGCGACACGTTCACGAAGCGGGCGCCCCGCTCGGCACACCTCCGCAACCAGCCCCGCAGTTCATGGCGACCCACACCGCCGTAGTCCACCTGGCTGTTCTTCGCCGGAATGCCCCCGAACGCCACCATCAGGTCGGTCTCGGCGGCGATCACGTCCCACGAGGTGTGGGCCTTCTCGAGAGCCCACCACCGGCTCCCGACCACGTGGGGAAGGATGACCTCGGCAGCCGCCAGGCTGTAGCTGTTGACCGAGCGGGTGTAGCCGCTGATGGAGTTCAGGAAGCGGTGAAGCTGGCTCTGGGCATGGTGGAAGCGCCCGGCGCTGGCCCAGCCGTAGGAACCCGCGTAGATGGCCTCGTTGCCATGCTCGTTCCGCACCCGTTCGAGTTCTCCGGCCACCAGGTCAAGGGCGTGATCCCAGCCGACCTCCACGAAGCGCTCCCTGCCGCGCAGGTGAGTGGCGGCTCCCGGGCCGGCCGCCAGCCAACTCTCCCTGACCGACGGCATACCCACCCGGCACTGGTCGATGTCGGCCAGGGAGTTCCCTATCGGAGACGGATCGGGATCGTGGCGAAAGGGCCGTACCGCCTGGATCGCGCCGCCCGCGGCTTCGATCTCGTAGGCGCCCCAGTGGGTCACCGTCAGGCTCGAGGCGCCGCTATTCACGTCGGGTGTGATCATGACCCCTGTGATTGTACGAGGTGAGAAGACCCGGGCCACCAAGGAGCCCTCGCGGTCGGATTGACTCGAACGTCCACAGCTTCGTCGCCTGTACTAGGATTATACTCCGATATAACACTCGGAGGTGTGGATGCGCTCTGCTGTGCTGCGCCAGGTCGGTGGCTCGGTCATGCTCGCCGTGCCCCCGGCGCTTCTTGACGTGCTGGAGGTCCGCTCCGGCTCGACGGTGGACCTCGATGTCGATGGCGGACGTCTGATCGTCGTGCCCAGGCGTTCTCCGAGATACACGCTTGAAGATCTAATCGCGCAGTGCGACCAGACGGCCCCGCCCGACGATGAAGATCGGGCCTGGATTGACGGCGCCGCTCTGGGCAAAGAGCTGCTTTGACCCGACGTGGGGAGATATGGCTCGTAGACCTCAACCCGACAGCAGGTCACGAACAGCGCGGTACGCGACCAGTCATGGTCGTATCGCCCGCAGCCTTCAATGAACTGACCGGGACGCCCATCGTGGTGCCCATCACCACCGGCGGTCATTTCGCCCGAATGCGTGGATTCACAGTCTCTCTCGAGGACGCGGAGACGCGAACGCGTGGAGTTATCCGCTGTGACCAACCCCGCGTCCTCGACCTGAGTGCCCGAAACGGCAGATTCCTCGAGACCGCGCCCACCGACACGGTGCAGGAGGTGCTCGCCCGCCTCTGGGCGATTCTCGGCTAGCCGTCCTTCTCCGGTCAGGGTAGGTTCGGGGTATGAGCGGGTACGACACGATCGTGGTCGGGGCGGGGTCGGCGGGCGCCGTCGTGGCGGCCCGGCTGAGCGAGGACCCCGATCGCCAAGTGTTACTGCTGGAAGCCGGATCCGACTACCGGTCTGACGAGACGCCGTGGCACATCCGCAGTCCCAACCCGGCGCAGATCATCTCCGACCCCCGCTACCACTGGCCGGAGTTGGAGGCCCGCCGCACCTCGGGGCAGGGACCGTCCCTCTACTGGCGGGGACGGGGCGTGGGAGGCAGTTCCGCCATCAACGGGCAGATAGCCATCCAGGCCATGCCGGAGGACTACGACCGGTGGGGGATCCCCGGCTGGTCGAGTGCGGATCTCCTGCCTGCCATCCGGCGCATGGAGACCGATCTCGACTTCGGGGACGCCCCCTATCACGGTGACTCGGGTCCCATTCCGGTGTACCGCACTCCCCCGGAAGATTGGGGCGCCGTCGACCGGGCGCTGCGCGACGCGGCGCTGGCCATGGGGCATCCGTGGCACCCCGATCACAACGCGCCGGGCTCGACCGGCGTCTCACCGTACGCCATCAACAGCCGGGGCGGCAAGCGGGTCACGACCAACGACGCCTATCTGGAACCGGCCCGCGGGCGCCCCAACCTGACCATCCGCGGCCGTGCCCGCGTGGACCGGGTGCTGGTATCGGGAAGCAGGGCCACGGGTGTCCGGGCGCGTATCGGGGACGAGACCCTCGAGGTGGCTGCCGCGGAGGTGATCTTGTGCGCCGGTGCCATCCACACCCCGGCCATCCTGCAGCGCTCGGGAGTCGGACCCGCCCGCCTGTTGTCATCCCTGGGCGTCGACCTGGTGGCCGACCTGCCCGTCGGACTGGGGTTGCAGGAACACCCCGCCATCTGGTTGATGCTCGACCTGCGCCGGCACGCCCGAGCGGCCTCGCCGGACGCCCGTCACACGAACTGCTGCGTGCGGTACAGCTCCGGAGTGGCAGGCGGGGTACCAAACGACATGCTGCTCCTCTCGATGAATCTCAGCGGATACGGCGATGAGGGCTTCGAGACCGGGCTGCTGGAGTTGTGCGTGTTCGAGAGCGACTCCCGGGGAGAGGTGGCCATACGCAACTCCGATCCGGACATCCAACCGAGGGTCGACTTCCGGATGCTCTCGGAACCCGGTGACCTGGCCCGTCTCAGGGACGGGGTCCGGCTTCTCGTCGAGATGGCGCGGACGGACCCGATCCGCGCAGTCGCCTCGGAAACCTGGCTCGGGCCCGACAGGCTGGAGATCGACTCGGTGGGGGACGAGGCCGCCGTCGATGCCTGGCTGATGCGCTCCTGCCTCGACGCCCAGCACGCCAGCGGCAGCTGCCGCATGGGGCTCTCGAACCGCCCGGAGACGGTCGTGGACGAGCAATGCCGGGTACTGGGTGTCGATGGGCTGCGGGTGGTCGACGCGTCGATCATGCCCCAGACCCCCAGGGCCAACACCCACCTGCCCACCGTCACCATCGCCGAACAAGCGGCGTATCTGATCCGGAACGGGTGACGTCGGTCCGCAGCCCGGCGCGGCGACCACGCCCGTGATACCCTGTCGCAGGACGGGTCGCGCCCACCCGCCTCTGGCTGGATGTGGCCCCAATGATCCCCGTTGTGGCGAGAATCCGGACGCACGAGTCGAGCCGGGTGGGAGGGAGGTCCCGATGTCGGACACGGAAGGAATCCTGGACAGGCAGATCTCGAGGCGGCAATTCATGGCCTACAGCGGCAAGTTCGGTGTGGCGGCCATGCTCGCCTCTCCGATGGTCGCGGCGGCATGCGGAGGCGAGACGGCCTCCGGCGTGATGCGCTTCGGGCACCTCAACATCTTCGACACCCCGAACCCCGTGGTGACCGTGTCCACGCCCGACATGCACTGGCTCGTCTACGACCGCCTGATGGAGTTCGACAACAACCTGTCACCGCAGCTTTCTCTGGCCACCAGCCGGGACCTGTCGAACGGAGGCGCCACCGTCACCTACAAGATCCGCTCCGGGGTCGAGTTCCACGACGGCGAGCCCCTCACCTCGGCGGACATCAAGTACTCCTTCGAGCTGTACCGGGACACCAAGAAGGGCCTCTTCGGAGGGTTCTTCGAGCCGCTCGAGACGGTCGAGGCGCCTGATGACGAGACGGTCGTGCTCCACTTCTCAGGCCCTCCGGCCCTCGATCCGAGTGTCGGGGCGCCCATAATCCCGGCGCACATCTGGCAGGGCATGTCCCCCGAGGACATCGACATCTTCGGCAACGACGAGATGATCGGATCGGGAGCGTTCAAGCTGAACGAGTACACCCCGGATACCCGTCTGGTGCTGGACCGCAACAGCGACTGGTGGGGTTGGTCGTCCAACGACGGTCCCAAGACCGGCACCTTGGAGCAGATCATCAAGGTGCAGTTGGCGAACGAGGAGACCATCGCCAACTCGCTGCGTAACGACGAGATCGACGTGACGGGCACCCTCTCGTCGCCGGACATCTGGGCAGGCCTGCAGGGCGAGCCGAACGTCGTGGTGGAGGAGTATCCGGGACTCGTGCTGGACCACTTCGGGATCAACGTCTACGAGGATCCCGACAATCCGGGACAGCCGCATCCGAACTCCGGCGGCAACCCGCTGCTCCTCGATCCGGTGATCCGAGAGGCGATGTCATGGGCTATGGACCGTCAGCGCCTGGTGGATCTGGTTCTCGGTGGTCGGGGCGAAAAAGGAACGGTGGTCCTACCGCCCGGTCTCGGCGACGCGTTCCTTGAGATCCCCGAGGGCGAGCAGGCCAACGGGAACCCCGCCAAGGCGCGGGAGATACTCGACGCGGCCGGCTATGTCGATCGGGACGGCGACGGTGTCAGGGAGAGCCCGGACGGCGAGAAGCTGAGCTTCCGGCTGTTCGCCTCCACGGTGATCGACCGGCTGCCCCTCTACGCCGAGCTCATCAAGCCGATGCTCGAGGACGTCGGCATGGAGATACAGGGCGTGTTCGGCGAGGACGACCCGACGCTGATCCAGCGGGTGTTCGTCGACGCCGACTGGGACATGTACACGTGGGTGTGGCAAACCCCGCCCGATGCGACCTTCATGCTGTCGGTGCAGTCGTGCGATCAGTTCGGGAACCTCTCGGACACCTACTACTGCGACGCCGAGTACGAGGCTTTGTTCAAGGCGCAGCAGACCGAGGGGAATCCCGCCCAACGACTGGACATGGTCAAGCAGGCGCAGCAGATCTTCTACGACTCGTTCGCCTACTGCGTGATGGCCTATCCCACCAAGCTCCAGGCCTATCGGGACGACAATCTGACCGGTTGGCCGTTCGTGAACAACGGGATCACCACCAACTGGTCGACGGAGACCTTCCTGATCGTCAGCGAAGCCTGATCGTCCGGACCACCGCGCCGGAGGTGACCGCTCGAGACGGACGCGGATGTGACATCGTCACCTGAGCCGGGGACGGACACCGGCTCGGAACCGGTCGACGTCACGGCCTCGCGGACGGTTCGTTGGCGGTGGCTGCGCAGCTACCCGGCACGCCGCGTGCTGCAGGGGCTCATCACGCTGTTCGTGGTCGCCACCTTCAACTTCTGGCTCTTCCGGATGCTCCCCGGTGACCCGGCCCGGCTGATCGCCCGTGAGAGCCGGCTGAGCCCGGAGGCGTTCGAGCAGCTGCGGGAGTCGTTCGGCCTCAACGAACCGGCTTGGTCGCAGTACCTGACGTATCTCACCAAGATCGTCCGGTTCGACACGGGTATCTCGTTCAAGGCTCGCATGCCGGTGACCGACCTGCTGAAGCCCGCCCTCACCAACACGCTGATCCTGACCGGAGCCGCGCTGGTGCTGATATTCGTGTTCGGCCTGGCCTTCGGCATCGTCGCCGGCTGGCGGAGGGGAACCCGGACGGACACGTCCCTGACGCTGACCGCGTTGACGCTGTGGAGCCTTCCCACCTTCTGGGTCGGTCTGATGCTGGTGCTGCTTTTCAGCATCAGCCTCGGCCTGCTTCCAGTGGCCGGGATACGGTCGGTAGCGGCCATCTACCGGACCCCCTTCGACGAGGTACGGGACGTGCTGGAACACCTGGTGCTTCCCGCCGCCACCATCGCCATCGTCAGCGTGGGCTCGATCGCGCTCATCATGCGGAACTCGCTGGCCGAGGTGGCGGACGAGGACTACATGCTGGCGGCCCGGGCCCGGGGCCTGCGGCCACGGACCATCCTGTGGCGCTACGGCGTGCGAAACGCCTTCCTGCCCACGTTCACACTCATGGCCCTCACGCTGGGCCTGCTCATGGCGGGAACCATCCAGACCGAGGTGGTCTTCTCGTGGCCTGGTCTGGGGCTGCTCATGTACGAGGCGGTCCAGGACCGCGATCTGCCGGTGTTGGAGGCGGCCTTCTTCGTGATCGCGGTCATCGTGGTGATCGCCACCACCATCGCCGACCTGTTCTACTCACGCCTCGACCCGCGGATCAGGTCGTCATGAGCGCCGAAGGCATCGTGCCGGACGCAGCCCCGACCGCGCAGGACCGCCCTGCCAATCAGACGACCGCTGTCTTGGGACAGCTATGGAGAACCGGCCGGGGAAAGATCGGCCTTATCCTGCTCGCCGTCTTCCTCGTCTACGGGGTAGCCGGGTACCTCGCCTACGAGAACCCGCCGGTGGCCGGGCAGACCGTCGAGGACCGGTTCCGGGCGCCGTCGGTCGATTACCTGCTCGGAACCGACAATCTGGGCCGTTCCGTTTGGGAGCAGCTGGCGGTGGGCGCCGGCATCTCCCTGGCCGTCGGGGTGGCGGCCACCGCCATCGCAATCCTCATGGGGAGCATCGTCGGGATAACCAGCGGCTACATCGGCGGCCGGTTCGACCAGTTCGCCATGGGCATCACCGACATGTTCATCACCATCCCGGCGCTGCCGCTGATCATCGTCCTGGCCGCGGTGCTCTCCAGAGGACTGCCGACCATCATCGTGGTGATCGGGGTGACCAGCTGGGCGGTACCGGCCCGGCTCATCCGGGCAGAGGTCCTGAGCCAGCGGGAACGCACCTTCATCCTGCGGGCCAAGGCGATCGGGATGCGCCCGCTGCACATCATGTGGACCCACGTGCTGCCCAACGTGGCGGGGATCGTGCTGGCCAACGCCATCCTGCTGACCGCCGCCGCCATCCTCACGGAGGCGGTGCTGGCCTTCCTCGGCCTCGGGGATCCGTCACTGATCTCGTGGGGGAAGATGCTCCAGAATGCGTTCAGTTCCGGGGCGACCTCGCTCGGATACTGGTGGGTGCTGATCCCGCCCGGCCTGCTCATCACGCTGCTCGTCCTGTCGTTCACGCTCGTGGGCAACGCCCTGACCGATGTCATCGATCCCCGGCGCCGGGCGGAGTAGGAAGCCATGGCGCTCCTGAGCATCAGCGACCTCACCGTCGACTACCGGCGAGCGGGGCGGACCATAAGGGCCGCCGACGGGGTGAGCTTCGACATCGAGAGGGGCAGCGTGGTCGGCCTGGTCGGGGAGAGCGGCTCGGGCAAGTCGACCCTTGCCCTGGCGATGATGGGCCTGCTGCCGTCCAACGGCGCGGTGACCGGCGGATCGATCCGCTTCGACGGCGCCGAGATGACGGGGTTGGACGAGGTGCAGTGGCGCTCGGTTAGGGGCCGCCGGATGGGCATGGTGTTCCAGGGCGCGATGAACTCGCTGAACCCGGTGCGGAGGGTGCTGGACCAGGTCTCGGAGCCGATACGCACCCATGATCCCGGCATCGACAAGGCGAAGGCCTCCGACCAGGCTCACGACCTGCTTTCGCTGGTGGGTATCCCCGCCGATCGCCACAGGGCGTACCCGTACGAGTATTCCGGAGGAATGCGACAGCGGGCCGGGATCGCCATGGCCCTGAGCGGCGGGCCGGCGCTGCTGATCGCCGACGAGCCGGTCACAGCCCTCGACGTGATCGTCCAGGCCCGCATCCTCCGGTTGCTCGAGGACCTGCGCGAAGCCCTGGACCTCACGATCCTGTTCATCACCCACGACCTCGGTGTCGTGGCCCGCCTCTGTGACCGGGTGGTGGTGCTCTACGCGGCGCGGGCGGTGGAGGAGGGAACGGTCGACGAAATCTACGGACATCCGAAGCATCCGTACACGCGGGCCCTGCTCCAGTCGGTTCCCAACTTCGCGCGGGGCAGGGGAAAGTCCCGGGGGATTCCCGGGACCCCGCCATCTCTGGTGAGCCCTCCTTCGGGCTGCCGCTTCCATCCCCGATGCCCCGACGCCATGGAGATCTGCGCGACCCGGTCCCCCGGATGGACGCGGTTCGCGGGTGAGCAGGTGGCGACCTGCCATCTGTACGGCGAGGAGGGCCCCTCGAATGCCTGACGCCGGTAACGGTTCGCCCCTCGTAGCGGTCCGCGAGCTGAATGTGCATTTCAAGCGTTCCCGGCGGGCCGGCCAGCCGGTCAGGGCCGTTGACGGCGTCGATCTCGACGTCTTCGCCGGGGAAACGCTGTGCATCGTGGGTGAATCGGGCTCGGGAAAGACGACCCTCGTTAGGGCGATCGGCCATCTGGCGCCCATCACATCGGGTTCGGTCCGGTTCGGCGATGTCGACGTGGCTCACTTGCGCAGGAGTGAATTGCGGACCATGCGGCGCCGGGTGCAGTACGTGTTCCAGGATCCGTTCGAGTCGTTCGACCGCCGGCAGTCGATCTTCTCGATCGTGGCCCAACCGCTGCGGGTGCACCAGCTCGCCGGTTCCCAGTCCGAACTCGAGGCTCGGGTTCACGAAGCCTTGGAGGAGTGCGGCCTCGAGCCGGCGGGCGAGTTCGCCAGGCTCTACCCGCACCAGCTGTCGGGGGGCCAGCGGCAGAGGGTTTCGATAGCAGCGGCGTTGGTGCTGCGACCCGAGTTGCTGGTCGCCGACGAGCCGGTCTCCATGCTCGACGTATCGGTTCGTTCCGACATCCTCTCCCTGTTCGTGCGGCTCAAGCAGAGCCACCAGATGACGCTGCTGTTCGTCACCCACGACCTGTCCGTCGCCTGGGAGATAGCCGATCGTATCGCGGTCATGTATCTGGGCAAGGTGGTGGAGGAGGGCTCCGCCGACCAGGTGATAGGCCGTCCCGCCAACCCGTATACGCACGCATTGGTCGGCGCCATTCCGGTACCGGATCCTCACGACGTGGCGCCGGAGCCGGGCGTCCGGGGGGACATCGGGGACATCGTCGGCATCCCGGAGGGTTGCCGTTTCCATCCCCGCTGCCCGTACGCGGACGAGCGCTGTCCGGCGGTGATTCCACCCCTCAGCCGGGTGGGCGAGGGCCACAGGAGCGCATGCGTCCGCAACGACGAACTCGACCTGGTGGCGCCCCACCGCCTCGCCACCGGATCGACCGGCTGACGGGAGGTCGGTGTGGGATCGGATGCCAAGGCGCTGGCGCAGGGGGTGGTCAATGCCTCCCGGCAGGACCTGGTCGCCTTGAGCCACACCATCCACGGATACTCCGAGACGGCGTTCGAGGAGGCACGATCGGCGGCTCACGTGGCCGGATCCCTGGAAGAGGCAGGATTTGCCGTCGAGGTGGGCTACGGGGGGCTACCGACTGCGGTCCGGGCGGTGGCCGGTAGCGGACCGCTCCGGGTGGTGATCTGTGCCGAATACGACGCCTTGCCCGGGATCGGCCATGCATGCGGCCACAACGTGATCGCCGCGGCGGCGGTGGGCGCCGGATTGGGGCTGGCCCCGGTAGCGGACGACGTCGGGCTCGAGGTGACGATACTGGGGACCCCCGCCGAGGAGGCGGGAGGGGGCAAGGTGCTGCTACTGGACGCCGGCGCCTTCGACTCCGTACATCTGGCCATGATGGTCCATCCTGCTCCCTTCGATGTGGCTGCACCTCCCGTGGTTGCCATCGAGTGGCTGGAGGTCTCCTACCAGGGCAAGGAAGCTCACGCCTCCGCGTTCCCGGAACAGGGAGTCAACGCGGCCGATGCCCTGGTGGTGGCACAGGTGGCGATCGGGCTGCTCCGCCAGCACGTGGCCGCAACCGACCGGGTTCATGGAATCGTGACCGAGGCGGGCACCGCCGCCAACATCATCCCGGCCCGGGGCGTGGCTTCGTACATGGTCCGGACTCCCCACATCGGCCAACTGGAGGCGCTGCGCCGCCGGGTGGAGGCATGCTTCGAGGCGGGCGCTCTGGCGACCGGGGCGGAGCTGACCATCGCCCGGCCGAATCCGCCCTACAGCCACCTGGAGCATCACGCCGGGCTGGCCGAGCGCTACCGGCGCAATGCGGAACGCCTGGGTAGGACCTTCCACGACGGCGATGTCCCTCCCGTGTCGACCGACATGGGGAACGTATCGCTCGAGGTCCCGACCATCCATCCCTTCATAGGCATCGACTCGCTGCCCGCGGTGAACCATCAGCCGGGGTTCACGGACGCCGCCGCCCGCCCGCCTGCCGACCGGGCGGTGATCGACGGTGCCATCTCCCTCGCCTGGACGGCGATCGACGCGGCGACGGATGAGCAGTTGGCGGGAGAACTCATGGCTGCTGATGGCCGGCGATAGGTCGGCGGTCTTCTACCGGAGCCCCGGCGACGAGTACCCGCTGTTCGTCCGCGCCAGAGGTTGCCGGCTCTGGGACGACACCGGTCACGAGCTGGTGGACCTGACCAGCGGTGTCTCGGGAGCGGCCATCATCGGCCAGGGCCGGGAGGACGTCGCCCGAGCGATGGCCGAGCAGGTGAGGCGCGTCTCCTACATGCACACCGTGGCCGGGACCAACCTCGCGCAGGAGCAGCTGGCGGCCAGGCTGGCGGACCTGGCTCCCGAGGGCACGGACAGGGTCATGTTCAGTTCGGGGGGTAGCGAGGCCAACGAGATCGCCCTACGTATCGCCCGCCAGTATCACCTGGCGCGCGGCGAACCCTCCAGGTGGAAGGTCGTGAGCCTGGCGCCGAGCTATCACGGCGCCACCGCCGGCGCCCTGTCGATGACCGGTCGTTGGGACATCAGCCGGAGCTACGCGCCCTACCTGTTCAGGACCTGCAAGGTCCCCGCCCCGGTCACGTACCGGGGTCCCTACCGCGATCTGGCGCCCGAGGAGGCGGCGGCCCGGGCGGCCGGCGCGCTGGCCTCCGCCATCGAGAGCGAGGGACCCGACTCCGTCTCCGCCTTCATCGCCGAGCCGATCGCTCTCTCCACCGGAATGGCGGTCCCGCCGGACGGCTACTGGCACCTCGTCCGCGACGTGTGCGACCGCTACGGCGTCCTCTTCATCGCGGACGAGATCGTGACCGGCATGTGGCGCACCGGTCGCTTTCTGGCACTCGACCATGCCGGCGTGTCGGCAGACATCACCACCCTGGCCAAGGGCTTGGGAGGAGGCTACGCCCCGCTGGGCGCCACCCTGATCAAGGGCTCGGTTGCCGACACCATCGCTGCGGAGAACCGCCGGATGGCCGAGGTCCACACCTACAGCGGGAGCGCCCAGTCCTGCGCGGTGGGCCTGGCGGTACTGGACATCATCGAAGAGGACGGGTTGGTGGAGCAGGGCGCGAAGAAGGGCGGGCTGCTGGCGGACCTGCTGTCCGACGAGATTGAGGATCTCCCCTGGGTGGGTGACGTGCGCGGCCGCGGGCTCCTTCGGGGGATCGAACTGGTGGCTGACAGGCAACGGCGAACTCCCCTACAGGACCGGGCCGCGGTCGGCACGGCACTCCCGGAGGCCATGTGGCGGCGCGGATACCTCTCGCGGGCGATGCGACACGGAAGCGCCCTGGTCGGTGACGTGATCACCGTCGCGCCGGCGCTCACGATCGAAGTCGATGAACTCGAGAGGGGTATCCTCGCCCTACGCTCCTCGGTCCTGGAGCTCGGACCCACCTGGGATGATCTGGTCCCCGACGAATCATGAGCACCTTCGACAAGTCGGCTATCGACAAGGACGCACGGCAGTACGCCACCCGGATCAGGCGTGGAGACGTGGGCCGCTACGTGCTCCTACCGGGAGACCCGGCCCGGGTCGATCGGATCGCGAACCATCTCGACGATGTAGAACCGGTGGCGGACAGCCGGGAGTTCCGGACGATCACGGGCAGGTACCGGGACATCAAGGTCAGCGCCACCTCCACCGGCGTCGGGTGCCCCTCCGCCTCCATTGCCGTCGAAGAACTGGTGAACGTCGGGGCCACCCACTTGATCAGGGTGGGCAGCACCGCAGGTATCCAGCCCGGAATCAGGACGGGAGGCATCGTCATCAACACCGGAGTGCTCCGCAACGACGGCACCTCTCGGGCCTACGTACCGGACACCTACCCGGCGATCGCCGACCACTTCCTGGTCCACGCTCTGATCGGGGCGGCGCAGGAGCGGCGGCAGCAGGCCGGTTTCGGGTTGCACATCGGCCTCGGCGCCTGTGACGACGCCTTCTACGCGGAGACACCCGAGTGGATCGAGCGCCACGCGAGGCTCGGGCTGCTGAACATCGAGATGGAGAGCTCCGCAATCCTCACGGTTGCCCAGCTCCGCGGGGTCCATGCGGCGATGGTGTGCGGCGTGTCCGGGAGCCTGGTGGAGGCCGACTTCGACTATGACCGGGGCGAGCACGGCAACCAGCGCCTCGTGGAGGCCTGGGAGAACGCGATCACTATCGCTCTGGAGGCGATCGTCCGCCACGACACGGAACACTCCGATCCGTCGACCGCAGGATGAACGAGGGACCGGCGTCCGGCCCCCTTGACCGCTTGATCGCGGGGATGCCCAAGGCCGAGTTGCACATCCACCTTGAGGGGTCCGTCCAACCGGCCACGGCTGTCGAGTTGGCCCGGCGCCACGACCTCGTCCACACGCTTCCTACCACCGACCCGGCCCGGCTCGCCGACTGGTTCGAGTTCACGGACTTCGCGGACTTCATCCGGGTGATCACGGCCGTCCAGAAACTGATCCGGACAGCCGATGACTTCGCGCTGGTCGCCTACCAGGCGGGCGCCGCAATGGCGGAACAGAACATCCGCTACAGCGAGTTGACGGTTTCCCCCTACAACCACACGCACATCTTCGACAAGGGACTGAGCATCGGCGCGATCCTCACCGGACTGGAGGAGGGGCGGAGGAGCGCCAAGGCGGACTTCGGCGTCGAGATGCGTTGGGTGTTCGACATCGCCAGGAACTTCTGCTTCTCCGGCCCGGGCGGCGTCTACGACCCCCATCCGGCCGAGACCACGCTCCGTTACGCGCTCGAGGGACAGGAAAACGGTGTGGTGGCGCTGGGAATCGGAGGCAACGAGGAGGGGCGCCCTCCGGAACCGTTCGCGCATGCCTTCCGCGAGGCCGGACGGCAGGGCCTCGGACGCGTCCCCCACGCCGGAGAGTCGCTGGCGCCCTGGGCTGCCGGACACGTTCGTGGATCGATCGAAGCACTCGGGGCGGATCGCATCGGTCATGGCATCGGGGTGATCAAGGACCCCCACCTCCTCGCCATGTTGCTGGACCGCGCCATACCACTCGAGGTATGTCCCACCAGCAACCTGAGAACCCGGGTCTGCGAGCGCCTCGCGCTACACCCCTTCCCGCACCTCGACGGGATGGGCTTGAAGATCACGCTCAACAGCGACGATCCGCCCATGTTCGGGAACACCCTGAACGACGAGTACCGGCTGTTGTCCACCGGATTCGGCTACGGACCGGCGGACCTGGCCCGGATCGCCCGCAACGCCTTCACGGCCGCCCTGCGCGAGCCCGCTCTACGCCGGTCGTTTCTCGATGAGTTCGACGCATGGGCCCGCACGCACGGCATCGAGGCAACCTCAGCAAGTTGATGGCCCGCGAGGCCCTATCAAGACAAGCGGTCGTTGACGAGGCGGGCCGTGTCCCGGGCTATCAGGGATTCCTCGTCGGTGGGGATCACCAGGATGTCAACAGGGCCGGCGTCGGTGGAGATGCGCCTCTCCCCCTCGCCACGGTTACGGGCGGGATCCACGACCAGGCCCAGCGTCTCCAGACCGCTCAGGATGAGGTGGCGAACCTCATGGCTGTTCTCCCCGATGCCGCCGGATAAGACCACCCCGTCGCACGGCGCCACCTGAACCAGGAAGGCGCCTAGGTACCGGCGGACCCGGTGGGCGAAGGTCTCCACGGCCAGAGCGGCAGCCGGATCGCCGGCCCGGGCGCGGCGGGCAACCCGGCGAAAGTCGGACGATGTCCCGCTCAGGCCGAGTAGACCTCCCTCCCTCTGGAGCCCTCGCCGGATCTCGGAGACAGGCAACCCGGCCTCCAGGAGGTGGAACACCACCGCCGGATCGATGTCGCCGCTCCGGGTGCCCATTACCAGCCCCTCCAACGGCGTCATCCCCATGGAAGTGTCGACTGCCTTCCCGTCCCGGATGGCGCATGCCGAGGCTCCGGCGCCGAGATGCAGGGTCACAAGGTTGGGTCGGGAGTTTTCCAGCAACCGGCCGGCTCGCTCCGCCAGGTACCGGTGGCTGATCCCGTGGAACCCGTAACGCCTCACCCCGAAGTCCCGCCACCAGCGCTCGGGGACCGCGTACCGGTAGGCGTGCGGGGGGAGCGTGGAGAAGAAGGCGGTGTCGAATACCGCCACGCCCACCGCTCCCGGCAGGAGCTCGCGGGCGGCCCGGATACCCGCCAGGTTGGCCGGGTTGTGGAGCGGGGCGAGTGTGCCCAGGGACTCGACCTCCGCGATGACCGAGCGGTCGATGACCACGGACTCGGCAAAACGGTCACCTCCGTGCACGACCCGGTGGCCCACCCCCACGATCTCGGCCGGGTCGCCGATCGCCGGTGGAGACCCCCACCCGGCCAGGGCCTCCACGATCGCCGCCACCCCCTGCCGGTAGTCCCCGACCTCCAGTTCGACCTCATACTCCCGGTCCCCCGCAGTGTGGAGGTGTCTCGGCAGATCCCCACCGACGCCATCGATGATCCCACCCGCGAGGAGATCCTCCGGCCCCTGCCCGTACAGCTTGTACTTGATCGACGAGCTACCGCAGTTGATAACCAGTACTGGCATCTGATTCCTTGCGGCGCTCCCTAGACGGGCGTCCTCAGGAGGGTTATCCGGCCGTCAACGCGTCGAGGATGGCGGGAAAGGCCGCTTCGGCGAGAGCCCCCATCTCCTCGTCGGTCCGCTGCTGGATCGGATGGTCGGTGAGCACCCGGAGGGGGTGCATGCCCAGAGCCTTGCCTTGCGCGTCGGCCGCCTGCGCGAAGCGGTCGGAAGCCACGAAAACGCCCGGCACGCCCAGGTCTTCCAGATCGACTATGTCGTGCACACTGCACGACGCGCAGGAGCCTCAGTCGGCCAGGGCTTCGATCACCGCCCCGCATTCGGCGGCGATCTGCCGGCGAAGGTCGAGCGGCGCCGGCTTGGAGAAGGTGGGCTTGCGATAGTGCCGCACCGCCACCCCCATCTCGGTCAGCAGTTCGTCCAGCCTCCTGAGGAACACGTCACCACGAGGCTTGGAGATATCCAGCAGGCCGACCGTTCCGGTCGCGATGTCGGCGGGACGAGGGCTGATGGGCCGCTCCCCGGTGGTTCTCTCGCTGGTCGGATCCAACAGTGTCGTCATGAAGCACCCCTAATGGTCGATCGCCACGGTGGTTATCTCCGAGCCGGCCCTGCCACCGACCCAGCCCGAGATTATCGCCGAGAATCCTCCCGCGTCCCCGCCCGCATGGACGAACCACAGACCTTCGGGGCCGAACTTCGGAATCTCCTCCCGCCGGTCCGCCAGCCAGGGCGGCATGCCCTCGGCTGCCCCGCCCGCCCCGGCCACCATCTCCGAGGTCGGCAGCGTGAGCAGCGAGTGGATCTCCTCGCCCAGACGGGCCTTCGTCCAACCCGCCCGCCGAAAGAGCCGGGCATGTTCGGGGGAGACTACGACGATCGCTTCGGACATTCCCGCCAGCTTCGGGTGCGCGACCATCCGCAGCTGCAGCGCCAGGGTCCTGGCGAGCGACTCGGGAGTGCGGGACTTCTGGTCGACCACCTCGATCGGTCCGTGGGCGGCGAAGAGCGTAACCGTGGACTCCTCGGGCGCGAAGCCCCGCTGGACGGCCAGAGACTCCCAGGGAGAGCCTTCCTCGTCCTCCGGGAAACAGAACGCGAGCTTGCTCGGGCTGCCGAAGGTCGCCTGATCGACTCCACCGGGACGGGCGCCGCCGACGTTGCGGACCACCAGGTTGAGAGCCCGCCCGATGGTGAGGTTGGCCCGGTTGCCCTGGCCGAGCACGTTGACTCCCGAGTTCATCCCGATCTGCCTCCGCACCGGCCCGTTGACGATCAGCACCGGCCCTGAGAAATAGGTGGTGGCCGACACCCCGTGGATGTTGAAACCGCGCCCGGCCGCCGCCTCCACCGCGGCCAGCACCACCGGCAGGTATTCGGGCCGGCAGCCGGCCATCACCGCGTTGATAGCCACCTTCTCCACCGTGCATTCGGCCAGATCGGGTGGGAGGGTGCATAGCACCTGGTCGGGAGGAAGATCGGTGCCCTCCAGCATCCGCGCCACCCGCTCCTCGGTCGGAGGAACGACAGGAAGGCCGTCCGTCCATCCCCGGGCGAAGGCGGCCTCCACGGGATCCTCGGCAGTCCCGAGTTCGATGCGCTGCGACAACATGGCATGGGGCGAATGGCGCCGGAGAAGCCTCTGGTAGTTGTCGGGCAGCATCGTGTCCGAGCCGCATCCAGGCCGCTGTTCCGGAAGTCCGGCCCCCAGGCCGATCGCTCCGGTTACGCGTTCCCATCCGGAGCGGTACCACCCGGCCTGCTCGTCGGCCACCTCACCGTCCTCGATCCGGTACACGGTGGGGGTCGTCTCGGTATCGAGACGCCACGAGATGTCCAACTCCCCGTCGTGGACCACCTCGAAACCCTCGGGAAAGCCGGCTTGATCCTGGGAGACGATCACCACGCCGTCCTCCCGCCCGGCGATTTCAGCCAGCACGGGCACCACCAGATGGCAGGTCTCGCAGTCATCCTTGACCACCACCAGCAATCCGTCAGCGATAGGCAGGCTCATAGATTATCCCGTGGGTTGCGATCAGCCCAGCGTACCCGCGCTCCCGGCAGCGGATACCTTGCCGGGGTCTGAGGCCGAGCGTCCCGTCCTTAGAATGGCCTACGGCTCAGGTTTCGAGATCGACCTCGTGGAGAGGAAGAGTCACCACCATGATGAAGCGAGCTATCCCACTCCTCAGCGTGCTGGTACTGGCGGTCCTTGCTTGCTCAGGCGACGGGGAAGCCACCACGACGCCGGCCGAGACCACAGCCACGTCCGCGGGAGAGGTGGCGACAACGGTCGCGGAGGTGACCGTGGCAACACCGCCCACCGGAGGCACCCTGGCCCGGGTTCAGAACCGCGGCGCCTTGCGTTGCGGGGTTGGCGACAGCGCGATCGGTTTCGCGGAGCCCCAGGAGGACGGCTCGTACAACGGCTTTGACGCCGACTTCTGCCGTACGGTAGCCGCCGCGATATTCGGCGACGCCGACGCCGTGGAGTTCGTCGGCACCACCTCCGCCGAGCGGTTCACCGTGCTGGCCGCCGGCGGGGTCGACGTGCTGTTCCGTACCACCACCTGGACCCAGAGCAGGGACACGGAGCTGGGCGGCGACTTCGGCCCCACCACCTTCTACGACGGCCAGCGGATCATGGGCAAGGCCGAACTCGGGTTCACCGACGCATCGACGGTGGCTGACGTGGACGGCGCCCGGGTCTGCGCCAACGCCGGTACGACAACCGAGAAGAACATCACCGAAGGCGCCCGGGTTGCCGGCGCCGAGATCGAGCTGGTGACCACCGAAGGAACTCCCGAGGCGATGGAACTGTTCCGCGGAGGTTCGTGCGACCTCATCACCTCGGACGGGTCACGGCTGTTCGGTGAGCGCTTCTCGGCCGTAGCGAACGGGGAGATCAGCGAGGGCGAATGGATCATCTTCCCGAAATCCCCGATCTCGAAGGAACCCCTCGGTCCCATGTACCGCCAGAACGACAGCCAGTGGGCGGACATCATCAACTGGACGGTGTACGCGCTGGTGATCGCCGACGAGAAGGGCATCACCTCGGCCAACGTCGAAGAGATGGTGGCGAATCCGCCCGATCCGGAGGCGGGCCGGCTACTCGGCGTGGGCGAGGACGAGCTGCAGACAAAGATGGGGCTTCCGGCCGATGCCTTCGCACAGGCCATTCGCGCGGTCGGCAACTACGACGAGATCCATGTGCGGAACCTGGGGCCTCTGGGCATCACCCGAGCCGGTTCGATCAATGCCCGGTGGACCGAGGGCGGCCTGATCTACGCACCGCCCGCCCGCTGAGGGCGTCTCTCTAACGGAGAACCATCGTCCGCCACGCGGTTGTCAGCAAATTATATCTGTAAAATCTGTATCAGTCTGTTTTATGTCACACTCATGCTATAGTATACGAACAAATATACGGATACCTACTCGACTTCGCGGACGACGACACAGCCCAACCCGCCGGGGCGCACATCGCCTCGCCAGGCAGGTCGCATGTCAGTGAGTTGATGTCGCGTTACCAGAGGGAGCGGCAACGCGTCTACGACCGCGCCGACCACATGCTCTCGAGCTCGCGCTACGCGCATGCGGAAGTCGAGTGTGCCAAGGCCGAGGCCGCACTTGTCCGCGGCGAGGCCCAGATTAGCCGGGCCCGGGGGGACCAGCTGCGGTGGCTCAAGGCCATGTTGTGGCGCCACGGCCCGGCCCGTTACGGGTACCGGAACCCGGTCGATATGGTGGTTTCCCGCCTGGATGTGCACCGTGACCTCGCCCGCGAACTGGTCTATCTGGCGCAGCGGTTGGACGATGAGCGCATTGAGCGGATGCGCCAGGGTGCGGTCTCCTTTGTGCGGGTGCTCGAAGAGACCCGGCTCCAGGATGCGGGAGCGTCTGTGGAGGAGATCGCCCGGACCCGGGACTTGGGACTCGACGAGGTCAGGCGCATCCTCCAGCAGTATCAGCGCACGACGAGCGCAGACGAGAAGCGAGTATTCGACAGCCAATACGTGGCGTTCCAACCTTCGCTCGACGGAACTCATGTGAGAATGAACGGACGGCTGGGCCCGATGGAGGCGGAGATCTGCCGCCAGGGTCTCGACCGCCGCGGCGAACGAGTCATACCTGCCGGGGCGGAGCGTCCTGACACAGGACAGCGGCGGGCGCTGGCCCTAACCACCCTCTGCCAGGACGAACTCGACCGGGAGCCCACCAGCACCGGGACCACCGCCGAGAAGGTCCGAGCGGCCCGCAACCGGCGCGAACCCGTCCTAATGGTCGTCGCCAACAACTCCCTCGCGGAGATGTCTGGCTTCGAGCAGGGCACAGCGATGCTGGCCGGTGGAAGGGTCGGACCGAGCACCGTCGACCTCGTCGGATGCGTCGGCCGCATCGAGGCCATCACCGTAGACGGACAAGACATCGTCCGGCACGGGTCGAGATCCGGTACCCCACCGGCGCTGCGCCGGGCTGTATTGGCCCGCGACAACGGATGCACCATCGACGCCTGCAACTCGGTCTACCGGCTGGAGGTTCATCACATCGTCCCGAAGTCCAAGGGCGGCGATAACACCCCCGAGAACCTCACCACCCTCTGCTGGTGGCACCACCACGTAGCCATCCACCGCCAAGGCATGCAGATCGACCCCCAATCCCCACCCCGACGCCGACGGCTCCTACCCACCCCCACCAGCTGCGGCCACCAACCACCCGAACCCGACCCCTATACGTTGGCGATACTGCGAGCCCTCCACGCCGCCACCAACCGAGCCCCTCCGTAATCCCGGTCCCCGTCCCAGGGACCGGACCCCGGTAAACCACCCCGAAAGCCCCGAAGGCCCGCCCCGCGGCGTGGCCAACGCACGTCGTCCTGGCCGGCTCCCCCCAGGCAGCCCGATCAGGTCGGTACGTCGCGCCGTGGACACCGGAAACACGGAGACGCCGCCCGATCTCGCCGCAGATCGGACAGAACCTCCCTGCTCGTTGACACAGATATGCCACACGGCTACGGTCATCCCATCCGATGGCAAACCCGCCTGGAAGGTCATTATCAATGGGTGATACCGAAACACGACTTATAAGCCTCGTAAACAGAAACATAGAGGTGGATGGCCAAGCCCTTGACATTCCAAGTGACCTGAAAGTCAGCCTTGTGAACGCCGGCGTATCGTCGATGGATATCATCGCTCTGGCCAAGCTTGTCTCCCTGGAGTTCAACGTTGAGTTCACCGTTGAGGAGTGCGTCTCGCTCAGGACGCTGAGAGAGGTTGTGGACTTCCTTGACAGCAAGGCAGCCTCAGCCACAAGTTCGTAATACTCGCGCTTGTGTGGGGTCATCGGGAAGTACCTCTCCGATAGCCGCTTGGGGGCGGCGCAACAGCGAGCAGCTTGCTGGTTCGTATCGGTAGTCGAATCGGCTTCTGACCGCTCTTCATTCGGTATCGGACTCGTACCAGGATGCTCTGAAACGCCCTGGTCGCAGTCCTAGCGGCGAGAAGTAGCCTCTGGCCGAGCGCTTGCCAGGGAGATAACGATCGAGCAGCCCGAGAACGAGCTCTATACCCACGGGTACCACGAGGCCATTGTCAGCACCTTTGCGCGCCGCACGGCCGAGGAGTGCGCCGCTTTCCTGCTACCGCACCTGCGTGCGGGCGCAGTGGTGCTCGACATGGGTTCGGGGCCGGGGACCATAACCGCCGGGCTGGCCCGACGGGTGGGGCGCGTGATCGGCTTGGACGCCTCCGAGGAGATGGTGGAGGCGGGCCGGAGCCTGGTGGAGGACCGAGGGATCGACAACGCCACCTTCCGGCTCGGTTCGGCCTATGACCTTCCCTGGAGGAACGGCTACTTCGACGTGGTCTACGCCCACCAGTTGCTCCAGCATCTGGCCGAACCCGTGCGGGCCTTGCGAGAGGCCCGGCGGGTCCTCAAGCCCGGAGGCCTGCTGGCGGTACGCGAGGCCGACTACGGAACGATGGTCCACTCCCCCACGGATCCGGTTCTCATCCGGTGGCGCGATCTGTATCACCAGGTGACCTCGGCCAACGGGGGCGAGGCCGACGCCGGGCGCTTCCTGCTGTCCTGGGTCATGAGGGCGGGGTTCGCCGACCCGGTCGTCACGACGCGGACCACGACCTACGCCACTCCTGACGAACGCATCGCCTGGGGCGGCCTGTGGGAGGTGCGAATCATCGAGAGCGACTTCGCCGAGCACGCAACCAGACACGGGTTGGCGACGCGCGCCGAACTGGTCGAGATATCCGCCGCGTTCCGGCGCTGGACCGGCCGACCGGACGCCTTCTGGGCATTCCTCCACGCCGAGGTGCTGGCCGGCAACCCGTGACCATCCTCGTGTAGGGCGGGATCGGGACTCTCCTAACCCGTATCGCCGAAGAGTTCTCGCTCGAGGTGGTCAAGGAACCCGGCCGGATCCTTGCGCAGGGAGGCGATCAACTTCCTGTCCGCGGCCACGCGCCAGGTTCCCTCATCCCCCACCAGCACGGCCGGTAGGGACCCGGCCGTAGCCAGCTGTGACTCGGTCGCCACGTCCCGGTGGATCAACTCGATCGGCACGGCGCTCGACCGGCAGGCTTCGCGCCATGATCGCTTGCCGAAGGCGTTCCAACCGTGGGTCAGCTCGCACAATCCGCAGTCGCTCCGGCCCAGGACCTTGTCCACGGCGTAACGCAGCTCACCCGACAGCCCGCCGTCCGCGTTGTAGATTCCGACGACCCTCACTTGGCACCTCTTGAAACGCAGGTCTTGAACCTGCCCCTGTCCTCGAAACGATAGGCGCCACTGTGGCTATGAATTGCAACACCTGGCCATGCCACCTCACGAACTTCGAGGCGCGACCAGGCCTCCCGGGCATAGAATCGCGACATGGCCGGCAGGGGATCCGCGTCGCTTTGCTGACCGTCAGCGTCCGTGAATCAGCAAACGTGAAGGAGGAGAGGATGGACCCGAAATGGCCCGGTGGCAAGGCTGTGGCCGCCTTCTTCTCGTTCGACCTCGACGGCGAGTCGTGGCTGCTCTCCGTTGACCGGCGCAATGCCGGCCTCCCGATCACCATGTCACAGGCCGCGTACGGCCCCAAGGTCGGCGTCTACCGTATCCTCGACGTCCTGGCCGAACTCGAGGTCCCGTCCACCTTCTTCGTACCCACGTGGGTGGCCGAGCGTTATCCGGCTGCGGTTGAAGCGATCCTCTCAGGTGGACACGAACTCGGCTTGCACGGCCACGTGCACGAGCGTCCGGACCTCCTGTCCGAAGAGGAGGAGATCGAGGTCGTGGAACTCAGCATCCGGATCCTCACGGAGATGTCGGGCCGAGCGCCCATCGGCCACCGCGCGCCGGTGGCCGAGATCAGCCCGGCAACCAACCGCATCCTCGCCGAGAGGGGCGTCGAGTACACGTCGAACTACATGGACTCGGTCATTCCGTACTTCCACGACATCGACGGTCTCTCGCTTCTCGAACTGCCGATGCACTGGGCAGCCGACGACTGGGGATTCGCGATGGTCTCACCCAATGCCTACCCCGCACCGCACGTCAATCCGGTCACGACCAATGACCACGTCGTGTCCGTGTGGTCGTGCGAACTCGAAGGGATCCGGGAGGTGGGTGGACTGTTCACCCTCGTCAACCACCCCCAGGTCACAGGCCGTCCATACCGGATCGACACGTTGCGGCGGACCATCATGCTCGCCCGCGAGATGGACGCATGGATCGCAAACGGGGAAGAGATCAACGCTCATTGGAGGTCGCTGCCAGCGCCGGGGTAAGCGCTACCTTTCTCCTCTTGTGACGTTGGCGACAGCGATCGCTGATCCGCCTTTCGCTACGGGCCGGCAATCGGCATCTCAGTGATCCGGTCCTTGTGGACGGCGAACATGAACGGTCCTGATCGCTCACAGGCCTTAGTGATTCGTGGGAGGTTCCTTAGGTATCTTGCGGCCATCTCCTCACCGGTGAGGCTCTGGTTGGCGATATAGAAGCAGCGAACTCCGTGGGTTATCAGCGCTTGCCGGTTCTCACGGACCAGCCGGATTCGCTTGTCCTTGGTCAATGCAACCCAGCCGCTATCTCCAGCGAGTTCTAGCCACTCAGGATCGGTTACCTCCTCATCTCGCGGCCTGCCGTAGTGTTCGACCAACGTAATCAGGCACAAACCAGCCTCGCGGAGGATCCCGGGGACCTTGACCGAGCCCAGGCTACGATCGAGAAAGAGCCTAGGCAGCCCGTCTGGATGCGACACGTAATGCATCCTCCAAGTGAGAGGTCGGCACCCCGAACTCGGCCGTGAGTTCGCTGAGGGATTCCCCGGCCTGGAAGCGCTGGAGTACATCCTCAACCCGACATCCCCCGCGCGCGAAGATGGGAGCACCCGATGAACGCATCGGGTCAACGACGACCTCGGCCTCCCGATAGACGGGGACTCGGAAGAGTTCGACGTAGCCATCGGGCGCATAACTGAAGCCGCGGAGGTACTCCTCAATCACCTTCGCGAATAGGCACTGGCCACTTCGTATGACGACCAGTTCTCGTGCGGCTTGAGCGGCCTCAGCGTCGGGATGGCGCTCCGAGTAGTCGTATAGCAGTTCGGCTCCATCCGTGTACAGCTTCCTGGAAGCGAGAGCGTGGTGGATACCGAGTCCCTTCTGTAACTCCCGGAGCGCGGGGCGGATACGTTGCATGGGAACCCCGCTCTTGCGGATAGCGGCTAGAACCGTCGCCTCGGTCAGGCCGACAAAGGGTATAGAAGGGCGTCTCGGCCCATAAACATCCAGGTACGTAATGATGGGCTCTCCCCTAACCACCGGACGTTTTGGAGGCCTCCTTACGTAGCCTCGGGCCCACGTAGACAGCGTCGAGACTGGCACATCAATGATGCGCGCAGCCTCGGCGATGGTGTACAGGGGGTCTTCAAACCTGTAGAGATCAAGAGTGGTGATGGGTCCCCTCCGTCGTCGGCCCTATTCAAGCATCGACGAGGTGCCTTTCCCGGCAAGGTCGTCGGATCGCATGTCCGCCCGATCGGTACTGGACTCGTCAGAACGCCCAGAGGCGGGGAATGAAGATAGAGGACAGGATCCAGAAGAGGATGTTGAGCGGCATCCCGGCGCGCAGGAAGTCGGTGTACTTATATCCCCCGGGGTTGTAGATCATGGTGTTGGTCTGGTAGCCGACCGGCGTGGAGAACCCGGTGGAGGCGGCAAACGTGATGGCCATGAGGAACGGCCGGGGATCCACTCCGATCTGCTCGGCGGTGGAGATGGCGATCGGAGCCAGTAGCACCGCCGCGGCCGCGTTGCTCATCGTCTCGGTCATGAGGGCGGCCAGCAGGTAGATGGCCGCCAGGACCGCCACGGGTCCCAGATCCCCCACCAACCCGACTGCGAATTCGGCCATGACGCCCGCCACCCCGCTGGTGTTCATGGCGATGCCCAAAGGGAGTACTCCGGCCAGAAGGAAGATGACCTGCCAGTTGATGGCGTGGTAGACCTCCTCCGGGCGGAGAATGCGGGTCATCACCAGGGCGACACAGCCGAGAAGGGCGGCGGCCAGGATCGGGAGGACATCGAAGGCGGCCAGACCTACGACCGCCACGAGTATCCCGATGGCCAGCGGGGCCTTGCGCCGCAGGACCGAGCCGGGCACTTCGTTGAGGACGATGAAGTCGCTGCTGTTGCGCATCTCCCGTATCGCCGTTTCCTGCGCCTGTACCAGCAAGGAGTCACCCACGTCGAGTTTGATCGATCTGAGCTTGTCGTTGATGGTCTCGCCCTTGCGCTGCATCGCCAGCACCAGCGCCCGGTAGCGGCTTCGGAAGTCCAGGTCCTTGAGCGTGCGCCCTATCAGTGCCGAATCAGGTGCTACCAGGACTTGGACGAGGCGCAGGTCCTCGGTCTGGAGGGTCTCGTCGCGCAAGGTGAAGTCAGCGTCTATCCGCAGCCCCATCGTGCCGCGGAGGCGTATCAGGTCCGGCAGGGAACAATGCACGAGCAGCACGTCCTCGGGCTGGATGACTCGGCGGAGGGGAGCCCATCCTTCCTCGCCCGCATCAAGGACCCGCAGGACCGTTATGTCGTGGTCCTCGCCCAGCTTGCTGTCAAGCACCGAGCGGCCCACCAGCGGGGAATTGTGTCGGACCCTCAGCTCTGTCACGTACTCGCCCAGGTGATACGCGTCCGCCAGTTCCTTCACCTGGCGGTCGGGCAACAACCACCGTCCGAAGAGCAGGAAGAAGGCAACTCCCGCCACGAAGAGGATCAGCCCCATCCGGGTGAACTCGAACATGCTGAACGACCCGTACCCGGCCTGCTCGGAGATCGAACTGACCAGGAGATTGGTGGAGGTGCCGATCAGAGTGCACACCCCGCCGAACTGGGAGGCGTAGGAGAGGGGTATCAGGAGCTTGGAGGCCGATAGCCGCCGGCGGTTGGCGAGGAGGGTCACCAGGGGTATGAACACGGCAACCGCGGCCGTGTTGTTCACGAAGGCCGACATGATGGTGATCGTCACCATGATGACCACCAGAGCCGTGTAGTGGTTCCGGCTGAACCGCACCATGAGCCGTCCCACCGCTGCGGTGGCGCCCGTTTTCTGCACCCCGGCGCCCAGGACGAACATGCAGGCCACGGTCAGGGTCGCCGGGTTGCTGAAGCCGGAGAATCCCTCCTGGAGCGTCACCAGACCGAGGACCAGCAGCACTCCCAGCCCGAGCATGGCCACGATGTCCAGGGGGTACTTCTCGGAGATGAACAGCGCCACGATCCCGACGAGAATGACCACCACCAAGATGCCCTCGACGGTCATGTCAGCCCATCACTGGAGACGGTGGCAGGAGTTGAAGCGCGTACATCAGATGCCGGTGGTTACCACCTTGGCCAGGTCGGCGAAGACTCCGGCGAACTCGAACGGGAGGATGCCGGCCACCACCACGAAGATCGCCGAGATGCCCAGGGCCAGGGCCAGCGAGCCGCTCAGCGGGCGAGTGGCTGTGTCGGTCCCCTCGGGTACGTGATCCATCCACATGGTCTTGCCGATCCGGGCGTAGTAGACGAGGGCGATCACCGCGTTGACCGCCGCGATCACCGCCAGGGTGGTAGCCCAGGCATTGCCGGGGCGCAGGATGGCGAGGAACATGGCGAACTTGGCGTACCAGCCGGCCAGGGGCGGGATGCCGGCCAGGGAGAAGAAGAACATGGCGCCCAGCACGGCGAGGCGGGGGGCGTAGCGCCACATCCCGGCCCAGTCGTCGATCATGGTGCTGCCGGTGCGGCGGGCGCCCGCGATCACCACCCCGAAGGCCCCCAGGTTCATGAATGCGTAGATGATCACGTAGACGATGGTCGCCGACGCCGCCTCCTGGATCACCGCCGGATCGTTGCTCACGGCCGCGGCCGCGAACGGCACCAGGATGAAGCCCCCCTGGGCGATCGACGAGTAGGCCAGCATGCGCACCACGTTGTCCTGGCGTAGCGCCGTCAGGTTGCCCAGCGTCATCGACAGCGCGGCCAGCACCCAGAGGGCCGGGCCCCATATCTCGGTCACCGACGGCAGCGCCTTGTAGCAGAGCAGCAACAGCCCGACGAAGCCGGCCGCCTTCGAGCCCACCGACAGGTAGGCCGTAACGGGCGTGGGAGCGCCCTCGTAGGTGTCCGGCGCCCAGAAATGGAAGGGCACCGCCGTCACCTTGAAGCCGAAGCCCACCAGGGTGAAGAGCACGGCCAGCCGGAAGGCCCCGCTGTCTAACAGGTCGGCCCCGGCCTCCCGGATGCCCTCGTAGGTGACCGAGCCGGTCAGTCCGTAGAGGAACGACATGCCGTACAGCAGGATGGCGGTGGACAGCACCCCGAGGATGAAGAACTTCAGTGAAGCCTCGTTGGATTTGGCGTCGCCCTTTCGCCATCCGGCCAGCAGGAACAGGGGCCCGGTGACCAGCTCGAGACCGACGAACAAGGTGATCAGATCTCTTGAAGATGCCATCACCAGCGAGCCCAGGATCGAGGTGAGCATCAGCAGGTAGTACTCGCCCTGGTAGTAGCGGTCGCTCTCGATATAGGACACCGACATCAAGAGCACCAGGTAGCCGCCCACGATGAACACCGCCTTGAGGACCAGGGCGAACCCGTCCACCACGTAGAGCCCCCCCAACATCGACCTGGTCTCGGGACCGTCACCGAAGGCCAGCGTCAGGAGCGGCACCGCCGCCAGCGCCAGGCCCAGCACCCCGGCGAAGGCGGTCCAGTACTTGCGGGGACGCGGCAGCGCCACGTCGAGCGCCAGCACCACCAGGATGGTGGCGGCTACGACCAGCTCAGGCGCGAGCGCGTGGTAGTCGAGGTCCATCCATCAGCCCCCGAAAGCGGTCCGGGCCAGGTTGACAACGGCGTCAGTGGTGGCCCCCAAAACGATCCGCGGGTAGACGCCGATGGCGACGATGGCCACGATCAGCGGCGCCCAGGCCAACCACTCGGTGGGCCCCACATCGTTGAACTCGTGGTCGGACCACTCGGCCTTGGGCTCGCCCAGGTTGACCCGCTGGAGCATCCATAGCATGTACCCGGCGGTGAGGACGGTTCCCATGGCGCCGATCACCATGTAGGTCTGGAACTGGCTCAGGCTGAGCCCGGCGAGGGGACGGTAGGCGCCCAGGAGCGACATGAACTCGCCCCAGAACCCGGCCAGGCCGGGCAGTCCCAGCGAGGCCATGGCGGTGAAGGCGAAGATGCCGCCCATCCAGGGCATGAGCTTCTGGTTGCCGCCCAGGCGGGCGATCTCGCGGGTGTGGTAACGGTGATGCATCGAGCCGGCCAGGAAGAAGAGCAGGCCGGTGATCAGGCCGTGGGCGACCATGCCGATCAGCGAGGCGTTGAAGCCCACATCGGTCATGGTGGCTATGCCCAGCATGACGAAGCCCATGTGCCCCACCGAGGAGAAGGCGATCAGGCGCTTCACGTCGGTCTGGGCCAGGCAGGCCAGGGAGCCGTAGATGATGCCGATCACCGCCAGCAGGCCGATGAAGGGCGCCCACTCCCGCGCCATGTCGGGGAGGATCGGGATGCTGATCCGGAGGAAGGCGTAGGAACCGAGCTTCAGCAGGATCGCCGCCAGGAGCACCGAGCCGACCGTCGGCGCGGCCGTGTGGGCGTCGGGGAGCCAGGTGTGGAAGGGCCACATGGGCACCTTCACGGCGAAGCCCAGGAACATCGCCCCGAACACCAGGAAGGCGAACGTGCCGCTCCCGAAGGCGTTCCGCGATCCGAGCTCGATCAGGGTCGGGATGTCGAACGTGTTGTGCCCGAGGAAGTCGCCGGACCGGAAGTAGAGGGCGAGGAAGCCGAGCAGCATGAAGGCCGAGCCGAACAGGGTGAAGATGAAGAACTTGATGGCCGCGTAGAGCCGCATCGTCACCGTCCGGCCCAGCACCGGGATGCGGCGCTTGGCGCTGTCCCCCCAGATCCCGATCATGAAGTACATGGGCAGCAGGACCAGTTCGAAGAAGATGAAGAAGAGAACCAGGTCGAGCGCCACGAACGTACCGTTCATGCCGGTGGCCAGGAGCAGTATCAGGGCGAGGAAGCCCCGGACGTTGCGGGGCTCGTCCCAGTGGTCCCACGAGTAGATGACAGCCAGCACGGTCACCACCGCCGACAGGACCAGGAGCGGCAGGCTGATGCCGTCCACCCCGATGTGGTACCGGGCGCCTATGGCCGGGATCCAGCTCTGGGAGACCTCGAACTGGAACTTCTCCGACCCTCCGTAGTTGAAGTTGGCGGCCACCG
Source organism: bacterium (assembly GCA_028820935.1). NCBI lineage: Bacteria > bacterium. The sequence goes on from JAPPHZ010000044.1 coordinate 53,825, forward strand.
CGACGGCCAGCACCGCGGTCAGTCCGGTGGTGAGGAGGGCCAACCACTTCTGGGCGTCCTCCCGGGCCTTCGGCACGGCGAACAGGGCTAGCGCGCCCGCAGCGGGCAGGAACACGATGAGGCTGAGCCCCGCGGATTCGAACCAGTCCATGTCGCTCGTCCTTCCTCTGTCTTCTCTCGAGTTCCCTTACCGCCTAGGTGACAAGCACGAAGGCCACTACCAGCAGCAGGGCGCCCACCACGAAGGCTCCTGCGTATTGCTGCACCTTGCCGCTCTGGAGGAGCCGCAGCTTCCCGCCGACACCTCCCGTCCCGCCCGCCGCGGCGTTGAGCAACAGGTCGATGCCCTGCTGGTCCAGGCGGCCGTAAACCAGCCCTCCCAGCCAGGCGGTGACCGCGCCGACGCCGTTGATGACCGCGTCGATGACGTAGCCGTTCACCCAGTCGACGGCCCGGGCCAGAGGACCCTTGATCGGGTTGACCACACCTTTCATGTAAAGGTCGTCGATGTAGTACTTGTTGTGGAGGAGCGGGTACAGCACCGGGATCCGGAGCCGGTCCCGCGCCTGCTGGGTCTCAGCGTCCGGAGCGAACAGCCTCCAGCCCAGGGCTATGCCCGCCACCGCCGCGATCAGGCCGTAGGCGGCCAGATCCCACTCGATCGCCTTGGGGTGGTAGTCCCCCATGGGGACGATGCGGGCGCCCACCCAGTCCGTGAAGTTGCGGATCGGACCCCACGACACGCCGGGGATGTTGAGCAGGCCGGCGATCACGCTGGGAACCGCCAGGGCCACCAGCGGGGCGGTCATGACCGGGGGGGACTCGTGGGGATGGCCATGGCCCTTGTAGGTGCCGAAGAAGGTCAGGGCGACGGTGCGGGTCATGTAGAAGGCGGTCACGAACGCGCCCAGAATCGCCACCCACATGAACGCGGTGTACCCCTCGTGGCCGAGCGTGGCGAGGATCTCGTCCTTGGACCAGAAGCCGGCCAGCGGTATCACGCCGGCCAGCGACAGCGAGCCCACCACGAAGGTCCAGAAGGTGACCGGCATCTCCTTGCGCAATCCCCCCATGTCGCTCATGTTGTTGGAGTGGACCGCGTGGATCACCGAACCGGCACCCAGGAAGAGCAAAGCCTTGAAGAAGGCGTGGGTGAACAGGTGGAACAGGCCGGCCGTGTACCCGCCGACCGCCACCGCCGCCATCATGTAGCCCAGCTGGGAGACGGTGGAATAGGCCAGCACCCGCTTCAGGTCGTCGGCCACGAGGGCCAGGAAGCCGAGCACGAACAGGGTGATCACCGCGATGGTCACCATCCAGGGCCGGGCCTCGGTCGCCATCTGCTGGTAGAGAGGGAAGGTCCGGGCCATCAGGTAGATGCCGGCGGTGACCATGGTGGCGGCATGCATCAGGGCCGAGACGGGGGTGGGGCCGGCCATGGCGTCCGGTAGCCAGACATGCAGGGGAAACTGGGCCGACTTGCCCATCGCCCCGAAGAAGAGCAGCAGGGCGCCGGCCACCGCTACCCCTCCCAGCAGGTCGCTGTGGGCATCGGCCGCCGCGCTGAGCGCCGAGAAGCGGAACGTGCCCAGCGCCGGCACCAGGAGGATCGTCCCGAGGATCAGACCCACGTCGGCCACTTTGTTGGTCAGGAAGGCCTTCACCGCCGCGTCGCTGTTCTCCTTCTCCTCCCAGTAGTGGCCGATCAGCAGGTAGCTCGCCAGACCGACCCCCTCCCAGCCGATGATCAACTGGATCAGGTTGGGCGCTCCCACCAGGACCAGCATCGAGCCGGCGAACAGCGACAGGGAGGCGAAGAACCACGGCACCCGGATGTCGCCCTTCATGTAGCCGTGTGCGTAGACGAAGACCAGGAAGCCCACGAAGGCCACCACCCAGTACATCATGATCGACAGGCCGTCCACCACGAACCCCAGCTCGAACGACAGGTTGCGATCGGTGATCCCGAGGGTGCCGATCTCCGCGATGGTGAGGTTCACCTCGCGGTAGATGCCTCCGGTCATGTTCTGGACGAACAGCACGCTGGCCCACAGGAGGTTGACCCCCATGGCGCCGATGGCCAGCTCGGCGCCGAGTCCCTTCATGCGCTTGCCCACCAGGATGATCGCCAGGAAGGCCGCGAAGGGCAGCACCAGCATGATCCAGGCGGTCTCGGCGAAGAAACCGCCGGACGACAGGTCGCCCGCTCCGCCGTCCCCGGCGGCCAGGATCAGGGGTGCCGAGGCCACCGCGCTCACCATCGCATCAGGTCCAGTTGGTCGATGTTGCCCGAGGCGCGGTTACGGAACACCAGGAGGATGATGGCCAGGCCGATCCCGACCTCGGCGGCGGCGATGGTGATGACGAAGATGGCGAAGATCTGGCCGTGGGCGGCGGCCGTGTTCCAGAACGCCTCGAACGCGATCAGGTTGATGTTCACCGCAGCCAGCATGAGCTCGACCGCCAGCAGGACCGTCACGGCGTTGCGGCGCGACAGCAGGCCGTACACCCCGATCGAGAACAGGAGCGCCCCCAGGACCAGGAACTGGGTCAGGACCATGCCGGGCTCCGGCGGATCGGGGTCATACCCGGGCTCCCTCCTCCTCCTCGGCGGGGGTGAGGTCCTTGCGGGCAAGGGTGATCCCGCCGATGAGGGCCGCCAGCAGGACGAAGCCGACCGCCTCGAACGGGATCAGGTAGCGGTTGATGAACCCCTCGCCCAGGATCCCGGTGGCGGTGGCCCGGCCCACCGCGGGGAGCGGGTCGCTGAAGCCGCCCATCTGAGTGGCGACCGCGTTGATGAGCCAGAAGGTCACCGCGAACACCCCGAGCGCGGCGACCGCAGCGGGCCAGCGGGTGTCGTGGCTGAGGTTGGTCTCCCGCCCGATCGGAGCCCGGGTGATCATGATGCCGAACAGGAAGAGCACCACCACCGCGCCGATGTAGACCAGGACCAGCACCCAGGCCACGAACTCGGCCGACAGGAGGATGAACAGCCCGGCCGAGGCGGCCAGGGCCAGGACCAGGAACAGGGCGGCGTGGACCACGTTCCGGCTGGTCACAACCCGGAGCGCCGCTATCACCATTGGGATCGCCATGGCCAGGAAGGCCCAGTTGACGGGTTCGGCGATCCACTCGGAAAAGGTCATCCGACCCGTCCTGCCGTTTGGCCGTCACGGGCCGGCGCCGCGGTCACGACTGGGCCCCCAGGCCCTTGGGCACCGTCTCCATCCAGTCCTGGAGGCGATCCATGTCGTGCATCATCGGCCCCATGTCGTACTCCGAGTACTCGTACTCGGGAGTCCAGAACAGGGCGTCGAAGGGGCAGACCTCCACGCAGATACCGCAGTACATGCAGAGGGCGTAGTCGATGTCGAAGCGGTCCAGGGTGGCCCGGGCTCTAGGCCTCCCGCCGGGACGGGACGGTGGCTTGATCTCCTTGTGGCCCTCGATGTAGATACACCAGTCGGGGCAGGACCGGGCGCACAGCATGCACACCGTGCAGGCTTCCTGCTCCAGGGCGATGACCCCCCGTGCGCGGGGAACGGGGGTCTCCTTGACCTTGGGGTAGTTGACGGTGGACCGCAGGCCCACTCGCCCGCCGGACAGGTTGAATGCCCAGGTCCGGAGCATGGTCGTGAAGGTGACCCGCAGGCCGGCCAGCATGCCGAGCTTGGGCACCTTGGTGAGCGAGGGCAACCGGGGGAGTTTCATTTATAGCACCACCTTCAGTACCGCGGTCACGATGATGTTCACGATCGCTATCGGAATCAACCACTTCCAGGCCAGGGTCTGGAACTGGTCCTCCCTCAGCCTGGGGAGGGTCCACCGCAACCAGATCATCAGGAATACCAGCACACCGACCTTGGCGAACAGGATGATCGGCGAGAAGAGGGTCTCGGGATTGATGCCCCACAAGCCGTAGCCACCCAGGAACAGCGTGGCGGCGATCACCGACATCGAGAACATGTTGGCGAACTCGGCCAGGAAGAAGAACAGGAACCGGAACCCCGAGTACTCGGTTACGTAGCCCATCACCAGTTCGGATTCGGCGATCGGCATGTCGAAGGGGAGACGGGTCAGCTCGGCCAGGGTGGCGATCATGAAGATCGCGAAACCGATGAACTGGGTCAGGAGGAACGGCCAACCCTGGGCCACCTGCGCCGACACGATGCCCTGCATCGACATCGTTCCGGCCTGGATCACCACCCCGACCGTGGCGAGCACCAGCGGCAGCTCGTAGGCGATCAACTGGCCGGCCGCCCGGAGCCCTCCGATCATCGAGTACTTGTTGGCCGACGACCATCCGGCCATGAGCACGCCGATGGTGCTGACCGACGAGATGGCCAGGGCGTAGAAGATCCCGACCTCCAGGTCGCGCACGATCCCGTAGCGGGGCGAAGGGTGGATGGGCACGATCACCAGCAACGCCATCGTCCCCAGCATCACCAGGGCGGGCGCCCACTTGAAGACGGGGCGGTCCGCCTCCTCGGGGATGATGTCCTCCTTCTGGATGAACTTCACCCCGTCGGCGATCAGCTGGGCCCACCCGAACCGCCCGCCGGCGAAGTACGGGCCCACCCGGCTCTGCATGTGGGCGGAGAGCTTCATCTCGGCATAGCCGATCACCATGCCGATCACCGGGACCACCGCCGCCGCCACCGCCAGCTTGATGGCCAGCAACCACCAGAACGTCAGCTCCAGGCTCATCGGTCGACGTCTCCGAGCACGAAGTCGAGCGACCCCATGATGGCGATGAAGTCGGGGACCAGGGCTTCCTCAAGGATCCAGGGCAGGATCGAGAGGTTGGAGAACGAGGCGGACCGGATCTTGAGGCGGTACGGCCCGAGACCACCCAAGGACACCAGGTGATAGCCCATCTCGCCCTTCGGGTTCTCGGCCCGAACGTAGGTCTCGCCGGCCGGGACCTTGATGATCCGGGGTACCTTGGCCTGGAGCGGACTCGACGGCAGGCCGTCGATGGCCTGGGTGATGATGCGGCACGATTGGCGGATCTCCTGGAGACGCACCCACCACCGGTCCCAGCAGTCACCGTTGCGACCCACCGGGACATCGAAGTCGAAGTCGGCGTAGGGCAGGTAGTCCGACACCTTTCTCAGGTCGAACCCGACGCCCGAGGCTCGCAGGTTGGGTCCGGAGACCCCGTAGGAGGCCGCGATGTCGACCGGCAGGACCCCGACATCCTTGGTGCGCGCCAGGAACACCTCGTTGCCCGCCACCAGGTTCTCGATCTCGTCGCACGTGGCGAGCACCTTCGTCATTGCATCCCTGGTCTCGGCCAGGAAGCCGGAAGGTATGTCCATACCGGCCTTCTTGGTGACCGGGCCGGCTGCGTAGACGGGCTTGACCCCCCCGAGACGGTTGAAGTTGGGGTGGAAGCGGCCTCCGGTGACCGACTCCAGCAGGTCCAGCACCCTCTCCCGTTCCCGGAGGGCGAAGAAGAGCGGCGTGGCGGCGCCCAGCTCCAGCGGGTAGGAGGCCATGAACACCAGGTGGGAGGAGATCCGCGCCATCTCGGTCAGCACCAGCCTGATCCACTGCGCCCGGGGCGGGGCCTCGACACCCATCAGGCGCTCGGCCGCCACCACGAACGGGACCTCGTTGGCGAACCCCGACACCCAGTCGATCCGGTTGATGATGGTGATGATCTGCGGGTAGGTGCGAACCTCCGACAGCTTCTCGTAGCCCCTGTGCATGTACCCGATGACCGGGCGGACGTTGGTGGCCCGCTCGCCGTCGACCGTCGCCACCAAACGCAGCACGCCGTGCGTGGAGGGATGCTGGGGACCTATGTTGAGGGTCATGCCCTCCGTCTCCAGCTCGACCGAGACGGCTGCCTCCGACAGGTGATGAGCGAAAGTACCTTGCATCAGTGGTCTGCCTGTGAAATGGCGCCGTGATATGTGCCGCCAGCGGCGTTCCTCGCAAGGCCCGCTGACGAAGGCGTACCCGCAGCGGTACGTTGAGGAGGCGGAACGCAGCGAGGGGCGTCGCTGGCACGCAGAGCACGGCGGAGGTTTTGCAGGTAGACCACTAGTTCCCAGGGTTCTCGGTTGACGGGCTGCCGTCCTCGGGCATGTCCTCGACATCAACCTTGCCGGGCCAGGGCTTCACTTCCCTGCTCAGCAACGGGAAGTCCTTGCGGAGTGGGTAGCCCTCGAAGGAGTCGGGCAGGTAGAGCTTGGTGAGATCCGGATGGCCCACGAAATCGATGCCGAACATCTCGGCGGCCTCCCGCTCGTGCCAGTTGGCGCCGGGATAGACATCGGCCACGCTCGCGATGGATGGTAAGTCGTGGTCGAGGTCGGTCGAGATTATGGCCAGGTTGCCGTCAGACAGGTCGGAGACCGCGCACAGCAGCTCGTAGCGCTCCTCCACCGGTTCGTCGGGCTCATCACCCACCGCCACCTCGTTCGTCCAATCGGTGGCGGACAGCCAGGACAGGAACACCAGACCCAGGTCACCGGAGGTAACGGTCAGGGCCTCCTTCCAGGCCGAGGGCGCCACCCGCACCTTGACGGTCCCGTGGGCCACCTCGGCCCGGCCGCCCACCGCTGCGGCCACCCGGTCGGCGAACTCCTCGAGCGCGTCGGCTGCTTCGGAGACGGCGTTCTCAGACGGGCTGGCGGTCACGCTGCTTCCACTTGTCGCGCACGTCCTCGTCCTTGATCTTCTGCTGCAGCAGGACGATCCCGTCCATCAGGGCCTCCGGCCGGGGAGGGCAGCCGGGGACATAGACATCCACCGGAATGATCTGATCCACCCCCTTGGTGACCGAGTAGGAGTCCCAGTAGGGGCCGCCGCAGTTGGAGCAGGAGCCCATCGATATCACGTACTTGGGCTCGGGCATCTGCTCGTAGAGGCGCTTGATAGCCGGGGCCATCTTGTCGGTCACGGTTCCGGCCACCACCATCAGGTCGGCCTGCCGCGGCGAGGCGGGCAAGGGGATGATCCCGAAGCGCATGAAGTCGTAGCGCGGTCCGGAGGCGGCCATCATCTCGATGGCGCAGCAGGCCAGGCCGAACTGGAACAGCCAGAGCGAGTAGCGGCGGGACCAGTTGAGCAACCACGAAACCGGTTTCAGGCCCCCGAAGCGATCAGCGACTACTCCCACCGGAGCACCCCTTTGCGCACCGCGTACAGGAGCCCTTCGAGGAGCGTCAGGATGAAGACGGTGATGGCTATAACCCCCGGCATGCCGAGTTCCTCGGACACCACCGCCCACGGGAAGATGAACACCGCCTCCACGTCGAACAGCACGAACAGCAGGCCGAAGATGTAGTAGCGGACGAAGGTCTGGTTCCAGCCCTCCCCGACCGCGTCGACACCGCACTCGTAGGTGGCGACCTTTTCCCGGGTGGGGTTGGAGGGCCGCACCAGGTAGGTGATCCCCAGCGTGAGGGCCACCAGCAGGACTCCGAATGCGGCGAATGCAGCCACCGCGACGTAGTCCTGGAAGTATTCGCTCACGGTCGTTCCACCCGTCGCCTTGGTCGCCCTGTTCCCGGCCGTTCGAGTCCGGTTCCGCCCCTCCTCAGCCGGTCGGTGCTGGGACCACGGTCGCGGCGGCTCGAACCCTGGCGAGTATAGGTACCAACCCGAGACGGATTGAATTCACGCCGCCTTTGACCTAGTGGTCTGTCTGCGAAACAAACGGGTGCTCTGGCGGCCATCGGCGCCCCGTCGCTTCGTTCCGCTTCCTCTACGTACCGCTGCGGGTACGCCTTCGTCAGCGGGCCTTGCGAGGAACACCGCTGCCTCGCCATACCACACCGCCATTACACAGACAGACCACTAGGACGAAATGCGGTGCCGAGCCGAGTCCGGCACGCCCTCATCCGGGTGACCGGTGAACCGCTAGCGTTCGGGGGTGACCGAGACCGCCCCGCTCCGGATCCCGGACTACTCGGGAGGATCCCTGCCCAACCTCGTCGCCGAGTTGGAATGGCGGCTGACCGGGTCGGCGCCCTCCGCTCGACTCCATCCCCACCTGTCCGACCGGATCCCCGACGCGGCCAGCTACGTCCTGCTGATGATCGACGGGCTCGGCGCCCACCAACTGGACCACCGTAGGGCCTCGTCCCTGGCGGCGGCCCGGCAGGGAACGCTGGACGCCCCGTTCCCGACCACCACCACGGTCAGCCTCGCCACAGTGGCGAGCGGGCTCCCTCCGAGCCGGCACGGCGTGATCGGACACTTCATGCTGCTGGACGACCACCCCCATCCGGTCAACGTGCTCCGGTGGGTGGACAGCACCGGCCGTCCCGTCCCCGTCCGGAGCCACACCATTCCGAGCCCCAACCTGTGGGAGCGACTGGCGGCCGCAGGCATCGAGCCCATCACCGTGCAACCGCGCGGCTACTCGGATACTCCCCTTACCCGCGTCCTGTACCGGGGTTGCCGCTTCGAAGGGGTCGACGGCATGTCTGATTTCGTCCAGGCGGTGCTGGACCTGGCTCCCGTTCCCGGACGCCTGGTGTTCGCCTACTTCCCGGACGTGGACATCTCGGCCCACGTGCATGGGTTCGGCAGCGAGGCCTACGCAGATGCCCTCTCCCAGGCAGCCAATGCCTGGGAGCGCCTCTCCGTCCTGCTTCCTCCCCAAGTCCGGATGGTGGGAACGGCGGATCACGGGCTGGTTTCCATCGAGAAGGCCGGCAAGCACCGAATCCGGAGGCGTCACCATCCTGACCTGGTGCTCTATGGCGATCCACGCTCTCTCTACGTCCGGGGCCCCGCCAGTCGGATCGAGACGCTTGGAGCCGAGATCCCGGCTACCTGGTACCCGGCAAGGCGCATCGAGTCCTGGTGGGGTCCACCCGGCGACCCGGCGGAGGATGCGGCTCGGCGGGCGAGGCCGGACGGCGCCTTCCTGGCTGACGCCGGCCGGGTGCTACTCCCCGGCCACATGGACCGGCGCATGGTGGGGTATCACGGCGGCCTGGACCCCCGCGAGGTCAGGATCCCTTTGCTGGTGGCCGCCGCGACCTAGTGGGTGCAGATGGGCTCGAAGCGCATGCCCTGACCCGACATCTGCTGGAGGGCCAGATCCAGTCCCTGCACGGTGCGCGTACGATCGCCGCCGCCGTCGTGCATCAGGATGATGCCACCATCGACCGCGCCCGCCACGATCCGTCGGGCGATCATGTCCGGGGTCAGGTCGAGCCAGTCGTTGGCGCTGGCGCTCCACATGATCACATCCAGGCCCTGCTCCTCCGCTCTCTGCCGGGCGAGATCGTCAATCGCCCCGTAGGGAGAGCGCATGCAGGCGGTTGCGTTGGCTCCGAGGATCTCCTGGGCCCGCTCGAGCGTCCGGTCTATCGCCTCGCCCGACAGCTTCGTCAGGTTCTCGTGATTCCAGGTGTGGTTGGCCACCGTGTGGCCCTCGAGCAGGATCCTGTTCAGCACGTGGGGAAAGCGCTCGACCATCGCCCCGACCACGAAGAAGGTGGCGCGTGCCCCGTATCGCCGCAGCAAGTCGAGCACCTCGGCGGTATGCACCGGATGTGGGCCGTCGTCGAAGGTCAGGTAGACCACCGGACCGGAGGGCGGACCGAGGTCGAGGGAGCGGATCGTGGCGGTGATCTCGTAGTCGGCAGGCTGATCGGCGGTGGAGACCACCTCCAGCAGCCAGGTCGCGTTCGCCGGCAGGACGAGGGAGGCCCGTCTCGGCCGCTCTCCCGGCAAGCCGGCCACGTCCTCACCCAGCCCGGCGTCCAGCCACACGCCGTCGGGCGCGCCCAGCGTGAAGGTGTACTGGACGTCGGCCAGCGCATCTATCACGTACGGCAGGCGGTCGCCGGGCGCGACCGTACCGGCGATAGTGATCAGGTCCTCGCCGGGTGGGAAGTCGATGGTCATGCCGGTCGGCGCCGGTACCGGATCCTCGCCCTCGAGGACGTCCTCCGTAGCGGGCCCGGTCTTCTCGGGCGTGGCCTCCACATCCGGCTCGGCATCGGGCTCCACCGGCGTCGCCGGGTCGTCGGTGACGGGCCCGGCCTCCGGCTCGACCACCTCCGGCGACTCCTCGATGACCGGTTCGGGTACGGCCGGCTGCGCCTCCGCCTCGGTCAGCTTGTCGGCGGCCGGGGCAGCGGTAGTGGACGGCGCAGAGGACGTTGGGGCGGGTTCGGGGTCCGCAGGCCGGGTGGATGGAACGGCCGGTTCGGAAGGAGGTGGAGTGTCCGGCGCCACCGCAGGCGGGGTGGTGGTCGAGCACGCGGCAACCAGTCCGGCCAGCACCAAACCGATCGTTACCCGTCGCGCCTGCCCCGTACCGCGCTTCACGGCTCGATGAGCACCTTGCCCGTGGTAGCACGCCCTTCGAGTGCTCGGTGAGCGTCGGCGGCCGCCTTGAGCGGGAACCGTGCCCCGATCCGTACGTCCATCCCGCCGGCCACCCAGGCGAACAGTTCCTCGCTGCGTGACAGCAGAGCCGGTCGGGTGGCAACGTGATGGAACAAGGTCGGCCGCGTGAAGAAGATCGAACCGTTGGCGGTGAGATCCAGCGGGTCGATGGGATCCACCGCGCCGGAGGCGTTGCCGAACGCCACCATCAACCCGAACGGGCGGAGCAGACCGAGCCCGGCCGGGACCGTCGCCTTCCCGACACCGTCGTACACGACATCCAGCGGCCTGGGGCCTCCGATCTCCTCCACCCGCTTGGCGAAGTCTTCCTGCGTGTACACGATCACATGGTCGGCGCCCGCCGCCTTGGACAGCTCGGCCTTGGCCTCGGTTCCCACCGTGGTGTAGACCGTGGCGCCCAGCCGCTTGGCGATCTGTGTGAGCAGCAAACCGACGCCGCCGGCGCCGGCATGGATGAGACAGACCGATCCCGGCTCGAGGGGGTAGGTGTCGACTGCCAGGTAGTGGGCGGTGAGACCCTGGCACATCAGCGCCGCCGCCTGGTCAGGTGATACGCCGTCGGGGACCGGAACCAGCTGATCGGCGGGCACCCTGGCGAGTTCAGCGTACGCCCCCGGTACGGTTCCCCAAGCCACCCGGTCTCCCACCGCCACCTCGGTGACGTCCCCGCCGACCGCCGTGACCGTGCCCGCGGCCTCGATTCCGGGGATAAAAGGTACTTCGACGGGATAGAGCCCGCTGCGGTGGTAGGTGTCGATGAAGTTCAACCCTGCGGCAGCGACCTCGACAACGGCTTCGGCCGAACCCGGTACGGGATCAGCGGTCTCCACCAGCTCCAGCACTTCGGGACCGCCGAGCTCGGATATCACGATGGCCCGCATCGATACTCTCCTCCCCTGCCCTCCGGTTGGCGATAGACGGTAGTCATAAGCCCGTCACAGGCGCGGTATAGGCCTCGGATCAGATGCCGTCCACCGCCTGGCGAAGGGCGGAATCGAGACGCCCGGCCACCGATTCCCACGAGAAATGCCGCTCGGCGTGGGCGCGGGCCGCCGCACCCATCTCCGGACGCTGCTCGAGAGCCAATCCGACCGCCTCCGCGATCTGGCCGGTAGTGACGGCCAGGTATCCGGTCACCCCCGGCACCACGGTCTCGGGAGCTCCGCCCGACGTGCCGGCGACCACCGGGACGCCGGTGGCGGAGGCCTCCAGGTAGACGATCCCGAGGCCTTCGATCTCCAGGCCGAGCCACCGGGATCGGGCCGGCATCACGAACACGTCGCACGACCGGTAGAGATCGGGAAGCTCCTCCCAGGCGGCGTCGGTGACGACCTCGACCGGAATCGCGGCCCGGGCCGCGCGGTTGCGGACCCGGCCTTCCAGCCGGCCCCGCCCGGCCAGGAGCACGGACACGGGGGTACCGGCCGCGCTGAGCCGCTCGGCGGCCGCCAGCACCCGCAGATGGCCCTTGCGAGGCACCAGACGCGATATGCACCCGATCACGGGCCGGTCGCGGCCACAGGTGGAGGCGCCCGGAGTGAAGGTGTCCAGATCCACTCCCGCCCCCAGCACCGTGGTCCGGACGGCGCCCATGCGCTCCACCCGGCGCGCCGTGTACCGGGAGACCGTCAACACCAGGGAGGCACGGCGAAACGTCCGGCCGAGAAGCTGGCGGACACCCGGTACGGCTCCCGGCAGGGTCACCTCCGCACCGTGCGCCATCACCACGTAGGGAAGCCCGAACGTCCGGCTGAGACGAGGGCCGAGCTGGGCGAGCGGATGGGGCGCGCCGAAGAGCAGGACATCCGGCTCGAACTCCACCATCTGCCCGGCGATCCACTCCCGTACCCGAGAGGTGGGCCACATGAACTTCCAGCCGGACCGGGCCACGTGGGGTTCCGCGGGCGCCCCCGGGTGAGCCGGGGCCAGCACCCGGATACAGGCCGAGGAGTATCTGACCAGATTGGACAGGTACTGCTGGATCCCGCCCGGCCGGGGTGGATAGTCGTTGGTGATGAGCAGCACCCGCATCAAGCCCGACGCTACCGGCTGCCCTTGCCGCTGGCACTACCGTTCCTCAATCACGCCGCCGTTCTCTTCGGGGAACGAATGAGGAAGCGGCCAGGCAATCCGTCCGGGGTAGCCCAGGGCTGGCCGGGCGCGCGTACCGTTGCACGAAGAATCGATCAGGAGATGGCAAATGTGGTTGACCGATGCGCGGGTTGTGGATGTCGTCACCGGGGAGATTCGAGACGGGGTCAGCGTCGAGGTATCGGATGGAAGGATTGGCGCCGTCAGCAGGCAGCCGGGCGCCGGCGAGCGGATGAGCCTCGGTGGGCGCTATCTGGTGCCGGGACTGATCTCCGTTCACACCCACCTGTCTGTGGTGTACCCGTTCTCGGACACCGATGAGAACGAGAACCCGGGCCTCACCGTGCTCCGGGCCTACGGGCGGGCGCAGGATGCACTCCGGGCGGGCGTCACGACCATCCGCTGCGTCCATGAGCTGAACCGGGCCGACCTGCTGCTCGCCGAGGCGGCCCGGGCGGGATGGGCCGATGTGCCGAGGATCGTCGGCGCCGGCCGGGCGATCGGAGCCCCGGGAGGACACGGGGAAGGTGTCGGCAGCGTGTTCGCCGAAGGACCGGACGCATTCCGGGAGGCGGCTCTGGCCGAGTTGGACGCGGGTTGTTCCCACATCAAGGTGTTCATCACCGGCGGTATCGCCAACCTGGGCGAGACCTTCGATGAGCCGGAGATGACCGAGGCCGAGATGCGGGCGACTGTCGACGCCGCGGCCGAGCGCGACACGTACGTGGTGGCCCACGCCGCCTCGTCCCTCGCCATCAACTGGGGGCTCGACGCCGGCATCCGCTCCTTCGAGCACGCCTACGACCTGGACGAGGCGACGGCCGGCCGGATGGCGGCGGAGGGCGTGTTCCTCACCCCCACCCTGTGCGTGACCAGCTCGCAGGAGTGGATGCGCTGGAGGGGGTTCGAGGAGTTCCAGATCGAGAAGTCTCTCGAGGTACACCCCTCCCACCTGGCCAGCATCCGCCGCGCCGTGGCCGCGGGGGTGACGATGGTCAATGGGACCGACTACCCGCCGGGCGACCCCATCGACGACACCTCCGTGACGGTGCACGAGATGGGGCTCATGGAGGGCGCCGGGCTTAGCCCGCAGCTGGCCCTCGCCGGCGCAACTTCCAATGCCGCCCGCCTCTTGGGAATGGAGGCGGAAATCGGTACTGTTGAAGAGGGTAAGGTCGCCGACCTGGTCGCCGTTGAAGAAAACCCGCTGGCCGACGTGGCGGCGATGCGAGATATCTCCTTCGTCATGCAGTCCGGGCGAGTGGTGCGGGACGACCGGCCGGCCGCCTGACCGCAACGCCTCCTCTCCGAAGTTGAGCATGACCGAACGCAGACACCGCTTGGCGGTGGACATCGGCGGAACCTTCGTCGACGCCATCGCCTACGACGAGCAGAGCGGGAAGATCACGGTGCGGAAGTCCCCCACCACCCCCGCGGCGCCGGCGGACGGCGTCATCACCGCCACCCGAGCCACCGGCGCCTCCCTGGAGGAGGCATCGGTGTACACCCACGGCACCACGCTGGGGCTCAACGCCATCCTGGAACGCAGGGGGTCGGTCACCGGCATCATCACCAACGCCGGGTTCCGGGACATCTTCGAGATCGCCCGCGGCGACCTGCCCCGCGGCTCCATGTACGACTTCCGCTACCGGCGGCCGGAGTTGCTGGTCAAGCGCCGCCACACGGTGGGGGTTCCGGGACGCATCGACCACCGCGGCAAGGTGGTGGAGGAGCTCGACCACGATGCGGTGATCGAGGCGGGCCGCCTGCTCTCGGAGCGAGGCGTGGAGTCGGTGGCGGTCTGCTTTCTCCACTCCTACGCCAATAGTGAGCACGAGAAGGCGGCCAAGAGCATCCTGACCAAGGCCTTCCCGGATCTGTCGGTCTCGGTATCGGTCGACCTGGTGAGGGAGTACCGCGAGTACGAGCGAACGTCGACGGCGGTGACCGACGCCTATATCCGTCCGATCCTCGGCAGGTACCTCACCGATCTGGAGGACCGGCTCCGAGACGGGGGATTCGACGGCTCCTTCCTGATCATGCGTTCGGCGGGGGGAGCTATGACCTCGGAGATCGCCCGCGTGTCGCCGCTCCTGACCGTCTTCTCCGGCCCGGCGGGCGGCATCGCCGGAACCATCAGCCTGGGGGAGGCGACCGGCCGCTCCTCCCTCATCTCCTTCGACGTGGGGGGGACCAGCCTCGACGCCTGCGTCATCGTGGACGGCGCCCCCACCGAGGTCTACGAAGCCGAGATCGAGGCCCTGCCGATCCGCATTCCGGTGTTCGACATCCGCACCATCGGGGCGGGAGGAGGGTCCATCGCCTGGATGGACAAGGGGCTCCTCAGGGTCGGCCCCCGGAGCGCCGGCGCAGTACCGGGACCGATCTGCTACGGGCGGGGCAATACCGAACCCACCGTGACCGACGCCGCCCTCTGCCTCGGATACCTGGCGGCCGACGAGTTCCTGGGAGGCGAGATGAGCCTCGACGAGGCCGCCGCGGTCCGCGGCGTGACCGAGAAGCTGGCGGAGCCGCTCGGCATGTCCACGGAGCGGGCCGCCGCCTCTGTCTTCGACGTGCTGCTGGCCCGTACGGTGGGCGCCATCCGGGAGATCACGGTGGAGAGGGGTCTCGACCCCAGGGAGTTCTCGCTGGTGGCCTTCGGGGGGGCGGGGCCGATGCTGGCGCCGCTCCTGGCCAGGGAGATGGACCTGCCCGAAGTGGTGGTGCCGGCCGCCCCGGCCGTGTTCTCCGCCTGGGGGATGCTCATGTCGGACCTGGAGTACGACTTGGGCCAGACGGTGCTCACGATGCTCGACGACGCCGCCCTGGCCCAGGTAGAAGGGGTGTTCGCACAACTCGAGAGCGAGGCCGACCAGGTGCTGGCCGCCCAGTCCGTACCGCCCGGTAGCCGGGTGCTGCTGAGGCGCCTGGACCTGCGCTACAACGGCCAGGAACACACCCTGTCGGTGGAGTTGCAGGAGGCCGACGACACGGGCTCGGTGATCGACCGGTTCCATCGCAGGCACGTCGAGCGCTACGGGCACAGCCTGACGGAGGAGGTCCAGATCCTCACCGCCCGGGTCAGGGCGATCGGTCGCCTGGAGAAACCGTCCGCCCTCCTAGGGGGGAGCCATACGGCGGCGACAGCTGCAACGGAGAGCCGCGCCGGCGAGCGACAGGCCTTCGATTTCGCCACCCGGCAGAGCCGCCCGTTCCCCATCTACGAGCGGAGCCTGCTGGAGGCGGGGGTCGAGATCGACGGTCCCGCCATCATCCGTGAGCCCACCTCGGTCACGATCATCCACGGCGACCAGACAGCGGTCCCGGATGCCTCGGGCAACCTTGTGGTAGGTCTCCGGGAGAAAGTGGCGAGATGAGCAAGACCCAGGCCCTCGACGGCGCCACCGTGGAGGTGATCCGCCACTACCTGAACTCCACGTCCGAGCAGATGCGGCGCACCCTGGTACGGACCGCCTTCAACCCGGTGATCTACGAGGTCCTGGACTTCGGCATATCCATGTACGACCGCCACCGCCGGCTGATCTCCGAGTCGACCGGAATACTCACCTTCCTGGGCGCCAACGACTACGCCATCCACAAGGGTGTGGAGAAGGTGGGGGTCGAGAACCTCCACCCCGGCGACGTGGTGATGATCAACTATCCCTACTGGAGCGGGGCCCACGTGTCCGACGCCATGCTGTTCACCCCGGTCTTCTGCGAGGGAAGCGAGCTTCCCGACGCCTACCTGGCGGTGCGGGCTCACTGGATGGACCTGGGCGCCAAGGATCCCGGCTACGTCCTGGACTCCACCTCCATGCACCAGGAGGGCCTGATCATGCCCGGTGTCAAGTTGATCCGCCGGGGGAAGATCGATGAGCAGATCATGGCCATCCTGCGGTACAACTCCCGGATGCCCGAGACCATCATCGGGGACTTTCATGCCCAGATCTCCGCGCTACGGGTGGGCGAGCGCCGCCTCCACCAGATCTGGGAGAAGTTCGGCCTGGAGAAGGTCGACGCCGCCATCGACCGCATCATCGAGCACGGGGCGCAGACAGCCGCCGAGGCGGTGCGGGCCATGCCCGACGGGCAGTGGTCGGCCCATGACTGGCTGGACGACGACGGCATCTCCCACGATCTCATCAGGATGGCGGTAACGGTCACCATCGAAGGCGAGAAGTTCATCGTCGACTACGGCGACTCCGACGACGCGGTACCGGGGCCGGTCAACATGCCTTTCGGGAAGACCTCGAGCCTGGCCAAGTCGGTCTTCAAGTCCCTCACCACTCCCGACACCCCCGCCAACCACGGCCACTTCGAGCCCCTGACGGTGTCCTGCCCGCCCGGGAACCTCTTCCATGCCGTCTACCCGGCGGCCACCTTCACGCTGTGGACGGGAATGGCGGCCTTCGAGTTGATCAACAAGGCCCTGGCGCAGGGGATGGACGAGATCAACGCCTCCTCAGGTTCGGACGAGCCGGGTTTCATGGCGGTGGGAACCCATCCCGAGACCGGGGAGATCTACGCGGTAAGCAACAACGAGGGTATCGGCTGGGGCGCCACACCCGACTACGACGGGGCCACCGCTCTCCAGCATCCCTCCACGACGGCGGTGCGGAACACCTCGATGGAGGTCCTGGAGCACAAGTCCCCGATCTTCCACGAACGCCTTGAGTTGCGGGAGGACTCGGCCGGCGCAGGGAAGTGGCGGGGAGGCCTGGGCATCTGCCGCGAGGTGAGGTTCCTGGCCACCGGAGAGATGCTGTCGATGAAGAAGAAGACCAAGACCAAGCCCTGGGCGCTGCGGGGCGGGCACGAGCCGGAGACCAACGCCATGATCGTGTGGCCCGACACCGACCGTGCCCACCGGGCGCGGATGGAGAGGTTCACCATGCAGCCGGGCGACCGGTTCCGCAACCTCTCGGGGGGTGGGGGCGGTTGGGGGAGCCCTCTCGATCGCCCCATCGAGCTGGTGCGGGAGGACGTCCTCGACGGGTATGTATCACCGGAGCAGGCCGAGAAGGTCTACGGCGTCAAGGTGGCGGCGGACGGGACCGCCACTCCGGTCGGGAAGCGTCAGTAGTTGCTAGTTGCTAGTTGCTAGTTGCTAGTTGCTAGTTGCTAGTTGCTAGTT